>JADCHX010000027.1 GCA_020248265.1 Rhodocyclaceae bacterium | reverse complement strand
CCCTGCCCGGACTTCACCCGCTTTACGGCCAGCTCCTTGAACTCGGCCGTGTACTCCTGCTTCGGTATCTTGAACATCTGCTCCCTCCATGTCCGTCATCCTAACTGCTCCGATGGAAGACGAAATTTCGGGGGAAGCTCATCGCCCCATGATGCATCGGTCTGACTGCAAGGATTGACGCAGCACTGAGCGGTTTCGGCATCGGGCCTACATTACGGCCTATACCTAGAAGGTGCGCGTGGATGTGGGCAGGTAGTGGCAGGCGTGATCAGTTAAACCTGAGCCCGAACAAGCCGCCCGTCTCCGTCGCATCAGTTAGCTTAGTCGCGCACACGAAAGCAGCAACGTCAAAGCCCGGACGGAAGCCGTCCCGAGGCAGCGCATCCGAATTCATCGTGACGATGTACTGATAGCCAACCGACGCTGCATGGTCGGCGCCGAGTTGAAGCGCTTTTGCCACTTGGCGCTCGTCGACGCCATCGAACAGATGGCTGTCGTGGATGAGGAAACCGGGACCTATTCCGCGCCTAGTTGCGAGGTCGACGAGCATCAGGTCGAAGCAAAACATCTGCATGTTGGTGATGCCTTTGCTCCGCTGGGCGTCGATGCGGACATCAACGATCGGGCCGTTCGGCGTCGCACTGATCGTCAGGCTGCCAGCCTTCTCGTACAGCGCGTTTGAGAGTTCTTCGAAAGTGAGGATGGCCTCGGAGATGAACTCGGCCCGCTCGTGAAGATCCGACTGAAGCGCCTTGAGCAAGCGGGCTCGCTCGATCTCCAGTTCGACCTTTGTGCTCTCGATGCGCTCGGCAGTGGCGAGCCGTTGGCGCAGACCTTCAGCCTCCGCTTCGCCACGGACTGCTTCTTCCTGAAGTCGGGCGTAGTGCTCCAGCGCGCCCCCCGATCGTAGGATGCCCATAAGCTGACGGCGACGTGCGTCGAGTTGCTCGCGTCTGCTGTCCCGCTCGGATATGCGGAACTCGGCCACCTCAATCTCATTCGCGAGATGCGTACGACGATTCTGGACCACAGCCTGATGAAAGGCAGCGACCTCGTCAAAGCGACGGGCCACGAGTCTAGGCAAGATCACGCCGGCCTCGCGGTAGAGCCGGTCAAGGTTATCTGCCGCTGGCGGCTGCTCGCTGTTGATCGCATCCTGCAACTGGAGGATCAGTTCGCGGTCAGTCGTGTTTTCGTCATTGAGGCCCGAGATGTCCCGCGTCAGCACAGAGGCTTCTCGCTCGATGTCGGCGTACTGCGGCACAACGTTGAATGAAGCGAGCTGTTCTCCCAGGCGCCGCGCGCGGGCCTCGGCGATGGTCAGCCGGGTGCGCAGATCAGCGGCTGTGCCGAAATAGCGCCCGAGGCCACCATCCTTCGCGGCCTTGCGCAATTCCGCCATGGCCTTTTCCTGCGTACGGATCTCTTGGAATTCTTGTGGGATACGGGCGTCGAGGCCCAGCAAGTAGGATACCGCGACCTGCTGGTCCCAAGCCTGCTGCATGCTCGACTGTTGAGTCGGACTGACCAGTCCACCGCTATTCTGGCGCCGCGCGAAATAAGAGAACAGCGACCGGAACGTAGGCCGGAACCGCGCCCGATCTTCGCCCTCAGCGTAGTCAAGACCGAAGAAAACGCTCCCGAGGACCGCACGCCATTCGTCGTTGGTAAAGATCAAGTCGCCTGATCTTGCGTCAAGCCTGGGTTGTATCGGCCACGCCGACGTGTCGCCCCGAAGGTGGACGCGCGACGGCTTCGAACCCGATCGGGAAACGTCGACAGTTGTCCCACCAATATCCACGCGGGTCTCGAACGACCAAGGGGTTAACTCGGGCGAGCGGAAAATGCTGTCCTTGTCGGCGTTTCCACCGAAAACGAAGTTAACAAGCTCCACAAAGCTTGTCTTGCCAGCGCCGTTGCGCGATTGGCGGTCAGTGGCGCCCTTACTCTTGTCAGCGAGGATAATGTTCAGCCCGCGCTTGAAGGTCAGGGTTTTGAAGCTGGGCAGGTCGCTCCTGATGCCGTGGATCATGAGGAGGTCTTCCGAAGAAGGCCACGGTTAAGCTCGATTGCTCCGATCATGAAAAGAAGGTCGAGCGTGAGGACGAACCAGTCATAATTGATCGGGGCTGGCTCGCCAGCGTCGCCGCGCTTTGAGCGAACGTCGTCCCATAACCGAGACACTGTCATTGGCTCGCGGAGAGAGGCGAGCAAGTCACCTCCAACGGCGAGGAGCGCTCGATCGGGACGGATATGCTTGGTTGGCAAGATCATGCGCGTATATGCTTCGCAACATCCTCGAAGATGTCGCAGCGCTCAAAGAAGTAAGAGAGGATGGCAAGAACGGAACCTTGGCGCGACGGCTCGCCCTCCATGCCGCCGGCGAAGGATTGTAAGTCGCTGAAGATCTCGTCGGGGCTGAGATCGACCGCCTTAAGACACTGGTAGCGAGCCCTGAAAGCCTCGGCGACATCTTCGCCAAAGCTTGGGTCTGGCCACGTGTCGAAGAAATCCTGCACGAGCTTCTCGCGACGCCGTCCCTGTCGGAGAAGCAGCGCTGCATCAGGAGACAGCGCATTGTTCTGGAGCTTGATCGCTGACGGAGCGGCAAGAGGTGGCTCCGCGCCTGGATCCCGGCGCTGGATCGCGAGCAGGACCGGGCGCAGATCAGTGAAGGCGAGCCGCTCTAGCGTCCGTTGTGATGGAGCGCTTCCGAACAGTTCTTCAAGCTGATGGAGCGCGAGCCGCATCACGACGGCGCGCATCTCCGCCTCCCCGAAAACCGCGATGGTGACAGTAGGGTTGGCTTCGCGCAACTCGTCGAGCCTACGCACCGCCTCGGCGGGCAAGCCTCGCCCGTCGTTATGGACCAGTTCCCAGCGCCGCATCTTCGCGCCCCAGTGGGCAAGGGCGCCAGCGAAGTCTTCGTTGATCTTCGCGATTAGCGCCCCGAGTTTATGGGAATCGGGCGCGTAGGCCTGAAACACAGTTCCGTCGCTCGGACGAAAGCCGTCACATTTGAGATCGCCTCGCGCTCCATAGGGACGCACTGGCTCGAAGTCGCCTGGGAAGCCGTGGGACATCACCCGCGCGAACAAGCTTTCGAATGCCTTGCCCTTTTCGCGAAGGAACGCGACCTCGAACTTCAGGCCGTAGAAGCTGCGTTGCGTGTCGTCCAAGCCGTCCCTCATTCCGTTTGACCTTGTTGCCCCTGATGTTTCGCCCCCCCCTGGATCCCGTCAGCATAGCCGCCTGCCGGAGATCTACCTCGCAGAGGATGGCGAAAACAGGCGAGTTTGTCCTAGACCTTACCTTTAATCCGACGGGCAAGCGTTTCCCCGAGTTCGTACGCCGCGCGATCAGACTGGTCTTCCCCGACGGCCGGTGCCGACAGGTCTGCCTGGCAGTAGCGGCAGCGCACGGCCTCGGCGCGCACGAGCTCGGCGCACTGAGGGCAGCGACACATGTGGCCCCCTCGAAGTGCGGCCTCGTCCAGCCGCTGCTGGTTGGGCTTGAGCACGAGCGCCACGCCGATGCCGACGATTGGGGAAGCCACGAGCGCGAGCAGTGCGACGAGCCCGCCGCTACGGCCCTTCCTGTCCGCTATCACTCCGGCCATGACAGCGCCGGCAATCCAGAGCACAACGATCTCCAAGGCTGCCCCCTGAGCGCGCGGCGCGTCCGGCGGGATCCGGACGCCCTCCCTCGGTAGTCAGCGTAGGCGACGAACGTGGCGCCCGTCAATGATCGGTCAGCACATGCCGGGCGCATGGACGCCCCTCAGCCGTTGCGCCGCTGCGCGCGTCCCAGGGTCGCGGGCAACGACGCCGCGATCTCGGCCTCTGAGCCTCGGAAGCTGTTCACATCGTGCGCCTGGACGTTGACGTTCACCACCATGCCAGCCGCGGCACCGGGTGCGTTGTTCGGCACGATGAACTCCGGTCCGCGCTTGCCGACGATGTAGCCTCCACGGGCCGTGACCGACCCGCTGTTCGCACGAAATCCGATCGTCTTTAGGATCGAGCCGAAGAGCTCGCCGAGGCCGCCGCTGCTGCCCGCTGCCCCACCTAGGCGCGTGGGACTCAACCACTCCAGGACCGGCTCGGTCACGAGCTTGCGGGTGCCGAGCTTTAGGCTTGGCGGGGGTTGACGCCCCCTCCCTGACTACTTGCAGAAAGCCTTCGAGTGGCGAGTTGCGGCCCTAAGCCCCGATGGCCCACGACGGCTCACCTCCTAAGGCCGCCAAGCGCTTGGTGGCTGTTAGCTCCGAAGACGTTTCGTTTGGCCGGCCTCCGGCCTCACGTAGCGACTGCAGTATCGCAGGCGCGGGTGTGGACAAAATAGACCCAGGATACCTTTGGGATCTCGACCCGGAATGAATCGCAGGCCGTCCAAGGCACTGGCGGACCGCGTGGCGGACTGAGCCAACCGCCCTTCCGCAGGCCGCATCTACGCTAGCCCTTGACGCCTCTTCGGTGAGCCTCGAAACGCTGGATGAGGTAGCCCTCGAGTGCCACGTTCATGCACAAGTTCATCGGGTGAGCCTATGGCGGCTTATGCGCGTGGCCTCCGCGCTCACTCTCTGGACGATCCGCCCACAGGTAGCTCCAGCGTTCGATGCCGCACATCTGTGCATGGAAGGCGCGCACCAGCGGGTCCTTCAAGGGCAGCAGCACCAGGAAGTGGATCTAGCTCGAATGTCGTATCAGCGATACGACAATCTGCTGGTCAGGGTAGGTCTCGGCAACTTGCAACTGCGGCGCAGGCTCTTCTCTTCAAGGTTACGCCCGTTGTCGGGCACCAATTGTCGCCACAGTGTAGCGACAATCTCCGCCCCATAGCTGACGCGCTGGCTACCCAGCCGCTCAGTGAGGGTGCGTTGCCCGATATCGTGTCTGCGGCCGCGATCTGCGCCACCTCGGCCTGCGAACCTCACAGGACGCGGATCGAGGCCCAGGTTGTGCTGGGCCGTAACGCGATCAATCGCCTCGTCGCGTCGATCCGCAAGCCTTCCGGGCGCTGGGCGGCCACGCGCATCCATAGGCGCAAGAAGAGCCAGGTGCCGGAGATGTACCGCGAGGAAGTTCCGTACCTGCGGGCGCTGCCGCTGGAGCGGTTTCAGTACTTCAAGCAAGGGACGCGCACCGTCGATAATGCTGGGCTGGTGCAGACAACGCCGCCTACTGCGCAGCCCGTCAGTCACCACCGCACCGGCACCCATTCCCCCTCGCCTCGACGCGGATTCCCGACGCCCATGTATTTCTACTATGTGCTCGCCGTCACCCTGGCCGTCACGGCATTCATCGCGCACCAGGTGCTGAGGCGGCTCGCGGTGCTGCGCTCCGGCGGCACGGCCACTGGCACCGTGGTCGGACATGAGATCGAGGACGGCTACGAAGCCACCGTCGACCACCCGGTCGTGCGCTTCACCGACCATCTCAGGCAGGATCACACCTTCCGCGCCGAGGGTCCCCGCTCGCAGTCCACCCGCTTGGGCGCCAGCGTGCCGGTGGTCTACCTGCGATCGAACCCCGAGCAGGCCTACGTGCGCAGCTTCCTGTGCATGTGGTGGAACGTGCTGCTGTGGAGCATCGTGGCGGCGGGCTTCTGGGGGGTGATATTCGGCGTCGAGTGGTGATCGCCGCATGATGCGCGGTGAATAACGCGCGGTTGCGGAGAATATGGCTCATAATCTCCGCATGAACGGCGGCGAATACACTTACATCTGGCAGTCCAGCGAATGGCCAGATTGGCGCTACGACCTGGCTGCCCTGGCCCAGTTGTTGGCCGACGCCAGCCGAGCCCAGGGTCTCTTGATGGGACGACTGGCCGATGTCGGAGTGGCTCTACGCGACCAGGCCAGCCTGTCGGCGCTGACCGAGGACGTCATCAAGACCAGCGAGATCGAGGGCGAACAGCTCGACGTCGAGTCTGTGCGCTCCTCCATCGCTCGCCGACTCGGCGTCAACATCGGTGCCCTGGCCCCGGTGGACCGGCACGTCGAGGGCGTGGTCGAAATGGTGCTCGACGCCACCGCCAACTGCAACGCCAGGGTCACCCGCGATCGCTTGTTCGGGTGGCATGCAGCACTCTTCCCCACCGGCTACTCGGGACTTGTCCGGATCAATGTGGGCGGCTGGCGTGACGATGCCACCGGTCCGATGCAGGTCGTCTCTGGCCCGCTGGGCCGCCAGCGCGTGCATTTCGAAGCGCCGCCGGCCGATCGACTTGATTCCGAAACCGACCGCTTTATCCACTGGGCCAACAGCGCGTCGAACGAGCCACCGCTGATCAAGGCCGGGCTTGCGCACTTGTGGTTTGTCACCCTGCACCCGTTCGACGACGGTAACGGCCGTATCGCGCGCGCTATCGGCGACCTGTTCCTGGCGCGCGCCGATGGTAGCCCGCAGCGCTTCTACAGCCTGTCGGCGCAGATCCAGCGGGAGCGCAAGGCCTACTACGACATCCTGGAACGCACGCAGAAGCAATCGCTCGATGTCACGGAGTGGCTCGCCTGGTTTCTGGAAACCCTGCACCGCGCCGTCGATCAGACACAGCACACGCTCGACACCGTGCTGGCCAGGACGCGGTTCTGGCAGCGCTGGGCTGCACCGGGTTCTGCGCCGCTGAACGAGCGGCAGGTGAAGCTGGTCAACCGGCTACTTGATGGATTCGAGGGCAAGCTCACCAGCAGCAAATGGGCGGCGATCGCCCAGTGTTCGCCGGACACCGCACTGCGCGACATCACGGATCTGCTGGCCCGTGGCGTCCTGCGCAGATCGGACGCGGGTGGACGTAGCACAAGCTACGAGCTGAACGACTCGCCAGAAATCCTGTTCCCCGCCCAGGGCTGGCGGTGACCCCACTGGGGCTGGCGCGGCGTTTGATGGACTACGGGTCGCTAATCCTCATCTACGCGGGTGCCAGCAACGTGAACTGACTGCGCGTGAGCAGCTTCCTGAAGTCTCGATCGAAGGTCACGAGGTGTTCACCCTGGTGCGCAACCGCTGCAGACAACCAGGCATCGGGCAGATCGTTGCCTGTCAGCTGCCTGTCGAGGCAGAGTTGCCGCAACGTCGACCACTCCGGGCCCACGGGCGCGAGCTGAACACCGGGGCACGCCAGAAGCGCGTCGATGAACGCGACTGCATCCTTGATCGGGGTGGCCGACTGGAAGATCTTCGGGCTCGTGACCAGCCGAAGGAAGCTGGCAAGCACCATCGGCATCAGCGTGAAGGATGCGCTGGCCCTGGCGGCGCCGATCGCCCCCTCGAGCCAGTCACGCGCGACGCCATGGTGCGGGTGGTCGCTGCGCGAAGCAGCGACCAGCACGTTGACATCAGGCGTCATCGTCAAGGGCTTCGAGCAGCGCCTTGTTGCTCAGTGGGTTCACCCCCTTGGCCAGACCGCCGCGACCCTTGAACACAGGCAGACGAACCCTGCCGAGCGAGGCAGCGTCCGCCTTCGCGCGAAGGCGCAACTGAAGCCCTTCCTCGATCAATCGCGTCAGGCTCGTGCGCTGCTGGGCCGCCAGCGCCTTGGCATCGGCCAGCAGTTGATCGTTCAGGTTGAGCGTCGTCTTCATGCGCTGAGGATACAGATTTCTGTACTTGAGCTGCAAGATGCCTGGGTCAGGTCCAGCGCACAATCTCCTGCATTCAGTGCTTGCATTGCAATCATCGGTTAAAGTCCAGGCCTGTTCCAGCACTGGAGCCCCGCCGTGGCCAGCATCACCATCCGCAACCTCGATGACGACATCAAGCAGCGCTTGCGAGTGCGCGCCGCCGAGCACGGCCGCTCGATGGAGGAGGAGGCGCGCGACATCCTTCGCCGGGTCATGAGCGATGCCGCCTCGCCACGCGACCTGGCTGCTGCGATTCGCGCCCGCGTGACTCCGGCTGCGCGAGCCGAACTCAAGCTACCCGCTCGCGAGCCCATGCGTGAGCCACCCCAACTCGGTCGCCAACCTCGATGATCGTCCTCGACACCAACGTCCTGTCCGAACTCTTGCGACCGGAACCGGACAGGCAGGTCGAGCAGTGGCTTTCAGGGCAGGACGGCGCACAGGTTTACTTCACCACGGTCGGCGAAGCAGAACTGCGGCACGGCGTGGCCATCCTTCCCGCAGGCAAGCGTCGCAACGCGCTCACCACCGCGATCGAGGGCTTGCTGGACGAAGACTTCCGCGATCGCATCTTGCCGTTTGATCGCGCTGCGGCCTGCGCCTACGCCATCATCGCCGCCGCACGCCGTGCCGCGGGCCGTCCGATCAGCCAGTTTGACTGCCAGATCGCCGCGATTGCCCGCGCCCGAAAGGCCGCCGTGGCAACCCGCAACACGAGCGACTACGAGGACTGCGGTATCGATCTGATCGATCCCTGGAGCCTCATCGCTCGCTGATGAGCGGCCGTCACGGACGAGTATCCGCGACGCCCAGCTTCAGAGCACTCCACGAAAGGCCGAGAGTGCCTTCACGGTCTGGCTGAGCCCCTGCCTGCGCAGGATTTCGAGGTAGTGGTCAACCTCCAAAGGGGGGCTCTTCAGTTGCTGGCGCTGCCGCTGCGCAGCGGAGACCACGGACGCCGGGTCGAGATCGAAGAGGTTCTCTGTGAAAACATCAGGGTGTTGCGCCTCCATCCCGAAGGCATCGAGCACATCGGCGGGGAAATCGCGCTCGTTGAACGTGACGATCACGCTCGCGTGGCAGCGGATGGCTGTGGCCAGCACGTGGTGGTCATTTGGATCGGGCAGCGACAGACCCGCCATCAACGGCTCGAAGCCCGTCACCAACGCCCCAGGGATGGCGGTGAACGGTGAACTCGTCACTCGTACCCCAGGCGCAGGTCCTGGGCCTGCCGTGCCAGTTCCGCCATGGCCAGGCTGCTCGATCGGTCGCGTTCGGCCTTGAACGCCATCAGATCGGCAAAGCGAACGCGGCGGTGCTTGCCAGCCTTGTGAAAGGCGAGCGCACCGCTCTCGAGCAATTTCACCAGGTGGGGGCGAGACACGTTCAGCATGTCTGCGGCCTCCTGCGTCGTCAGCTCGGCGTGAATGGGCACGACCTTGACCGCGTTGCCGTCGGCCAGTTCAGCCAGGATGTCGACGAGCAGGCGCAGGGCTGAGGTGGGAAGCTCGACCGCGTGGGCGTGGTTCTTCTCATCGAAGATCTGGATACGCTGCGTCTCGAAACGGGTGCTCAGGTAGGCCGCAAGCGCGCGCTGGCTCTCCACGGCGGCCGCGACTTCGCGCTCGACGGGCAGCGGAGTCTCCAGAACGGGGAGCGGGTTCATGTCGGCACTCGGGCAAAAGACCGCTTCAGAGTGTATTCAAAACAATCTCTAATCGCAACAATCGAAACGCCAGTGTCAGCGCAGCAGTTGCCACTGTACGTCTGATGTACTAACATACACGAAATCTCGGAGAGCATCGCCATGACAACCGCCACCCGCTCCGCCCGCCTTGGATTGCGTGCCACTCCCCGGCAGGAAGCCGTTTTGCGCCGGGCGGCCGAGATGTCGAACAAGTCGATGACGGAGTTCATTCTCGACAGTGCATACCAGGCCGCTGAGCAGGCCTTGCTGGATCAGAGGCTGTTTCTGGTGACGGGCAGTCAATCGCAGGCCCTCCTGTCCATGCTGGATAGACCGGCGCGGGACAACCCGGGCTTGAAGGAGTTGTTTTCTCGACGTGCGCCATGGGCTGAAAAGGTGTGACTGATGGCTCTGGGCGCGCCACAGCCGCTGGACGCCGGGCACCTGCTGGACGCCTTCGACTGCGGCAACCCTGCGCTGAATGAGTGGCTGGTTCGGTATGCAAGACAGGCTCATGCCAGCGGTTCGGCCAGAACCTATGTAGTGGTCGATGGCCAGCGCATCGCGGGCTACTTCAGTCTGGCCGTGGGGCAGATCGATAGCGTGGAAGCGCCTGACCGCGTGCGCAAGGGTATGGGCAACTATCCCATCCCGGTAGTCATCCTTGCACGGCTTGCCGTGGCCATGGTCGACCAGGGCCGCGGCCTCGGCGTCGGCTTGCTTCAGGACGCGATCCGTCGCACGCTCATGGTTGCAGATCAGGCTGGCGTTCGAGCGTTACTGACCCACCCGATCGACGAAGCCGCAGCCCGCTTCTACTTGCGGTTCGGTTTCGAGGCGTCTCCGGCGCGCGAGCAGCAACTGATCTTGCTGCTGAAGGATGCGCGGCGCCTTTTCGGTGAGTCTCGAAACGCTGGATGACGTCGCCTTCGAGTCCCGAGGAGACCCCGTCCGCAGCCCGGCACGGCTATGCAACAAGCTTGATCAGGTTGCCGATTCGCTCCGCGGCTAGCGCGCCCATCGCCAGAGCAGCGACGGCGTTGCAGCGGTCGGCGGCCGAGGACTGCAGGGCGTTCGCCAGGAACTTCGCTCTTATCCCCTCATCCGTCATCGGATTCGCCGCCGCCCCGCTCGCATGCGGGATGTGGATTTCGAAAGTCTTCCCTCCGGCACGCATCACCGCGAACGCCTCATCCTTCCCGAGCGATGCATCGCCGACGGCGCTGACCTTCCCGCGTAACCCTGCGATCACCGGGTCTACTGCCTTCTCGTCCGTGTACTGCGGGATCCCCGCATTGCCGTCCACGTACGCCACCGCCGCCGAATGCTTCCACGAGAACTTCGACTGCAACCCGGTCGACGGGTCCGACACGCCGGTGATGCTCAGCACCAGCGGATGCACCCGCAGCGCGATCGCCTCGATCTGCGCCGGGTCGACCGGGTAGCGCTGCTTCATCTCCACCATCGCATCGATCAGCGGATGCAGCAGCACCCCGCAGGCATACGGCTTGTGGCCGTTGGTCTCGATCACCCACGGGCCGCCGAGGCCTTCGATGAGCCGCTCCGGCTCGCAGCTCTTGCTGTAGATGCGTCCGAAGCCCTTGTTGCCTTCGACGATCTCCTGCGTGCCGTCGAAGCCCTTCGAGGCGAGCAGTGCGGCCAGCAGTCCGTTCGACGCGGCCTTGCCCGCATGCAGCGACTTGCACATCGTGCCGCGGTTCTGTTGCATGCCGGCGGCCTGGGTGGCGGCGATCGCCAGTGCGTAGGTCATCTGCTGGCCGGTGAGGCCGAGCAGCTTGGCGCAGGCGGCCCCTGCGGCGATGGTGCCGAGCGTGCCCGTGAGATGCCAGCCGCCGTCATGATGGCCGGGGGCGGTGCGGCCGACGCGCACGCCGGCTTCGAAGCCGGTGGCGTAGGCGAGCATGAAGTCGCGGCCGCTCACCGGCGTGCACACCGGGTTTGACGGGCCGCGTACTTCATCGAGGTGCTCGCTCAGCGCGAACAGCGCCGCCAGGATCGGCGAGCTCGCATGCAGCACCACGCCACCCATGTGGGTGTCGTCGTAGTCGAGCAGGTGGCCCATCTGGCCGTTGGCGATCGGGGCTTCCAGCAGGCCGAGCTTCAGGCCGCGTCCGATCACGGTAGCCACCGGGCGGCCGCCATTGAGCTTCAGCGTCTCGAGCGTGATGTCGAGCTCGGGGTGATGGCTGCCGGCCAGGGCGCAGCCCAGCCAGTCGAGGATGCCGCGCTTGCATTCGCGCACCGCAGCCGGGGTCAGCGACTCGTAGGTGGTCGCGGCGAGGTGGTTGCAGAAGGTCTTGGTGAGGGTGACCGTGCGGGTATCGAGGGACTGTTCCATGGCTGTTCAGGTCTCCGTGACGGCGATGCCGTCGTGCGCGCCGATGAACTCGAGCACATGCCGTGCGCAGGTCGCGGGATGGATCATGTGCGCCATGTGGTAGCGCGTGGGCAGGTAGGCGATGCGGAAGTCGGCCAGGCGTTCGCGCAGCAGGCGCTCCTGTTCGGCATCGGTGATCGGGCCGGCGTCGGGGTACAGGCCGAGCACCGGCAGCTTCACGTCCGGCAGGAAGCCCTCGGCACTCGCGGTGTTGAGGATCTCCACCAGCCGCAGCTGCACCTCGAAGTCGTTGGCGGCGAAGGTCTTCGCGTACCAGGCGAACATCCCCTCCTCGGTCTCGGGCGGGAAGCGGGTCGAGCGGTTGGTGGTGTCGACCCACTTCGCCGCGCCCATCTCGCGCATCGCGTCGGTGCGCGAGCCGCGGCCGAGGGCATAGCTCTGCTTCATCTTGTCGCTGATGAACACCGGGGTCGCGCAGATGGTGAGGGTGCGCAGCAGGTCGGGATGCTGGGCGGCGAGGCCCAGGCCGAGGATGCCGCCGAGGGACTCGCCGCAGAAGTGGATGCGGTCGGTCGGTACGGTGTCGACCAGGTGCGTCACCAGGTCGGCGAGGTCGTCGATCAGGATCTGCGGGTCCATCTGCGTCTTCGGGTCGAAGTTCGTGCCCGACTTTCCGAGGCCGCGCATGTCCGGCCGCACGACCTTGTAGAAGCGCGACAGGTAGGGGACGCTGCGATACCAGAACTCGGCCGAGCGGCCGTTGCCATGCTGCAGGATCAGCACCGGGGCGTTGCGCCAGGGGTCGGTGAAGTCGTCGAGGTGGTAGTGCAGGTCGGGCTGGCCGGGGCGCTGGAAGATCGGCATCGGGGTCGTTACCTCAGAGCGTCTCGGGGGCGAGCTTCGCGCGCTTGATCACCTTCGCCCACTTCTCGCTGTCGGCGCGCAGGTACTTGGCGAAGGCGGCGGGCGTGTTGGTGACGGCGACCGCGCCATCGCCGGCGAGGCGCTCGGCCACGGCGGGGCGGCGCATCGCCTTGGCGGTGGCCTCCTGCATCGCGGCGATCGTCGCGGGGGCGGTGCCGCGCGGGGCGAACAGGCCGTACCAGCCGTTCACCTCGAAGCCGGGCAATGCGGATTCAGCAAGCGTCGGCAGCTCGGGCATCGCGGCCGAGCGCTTCAGGCTGGTCACCGCCAGCGGGCGCAGGCGTCCGGCGCGGATCAGCGAGGCCGAGGCGAGGAAGTTGTTGAGCATCGCCTGCACCTGCCCGCCGAGCAGGTCGGCGGTGGCGGGCGCGGCGCCCTTGTACGGCACATGGATCAGATCGATGTCGGCCATCGCGGCCAGCAGTTCCATGCCCAGGTGCGGGCCGCTGCCGTTGCCGGACGAGGCGTAGGTGACCTCGCCCTTGCGCTTGCGGGCGAGCGCGATGAACTCCTTCGCGCTCTTCACCGGCAGCGCCGGGTGCACGACCAGCACGAACGGGTATTCCGCGACCAGGGTCACCGGCACCAGATCGTTGTCGTTGTCGTACGGCAGCTTCGTGTACAGCAGCGGGTTGATCGTGTGGCTGGCGATGGTCAGCAGGAAGGTGCTGCCGTCGGGCTTCGAGCGCGCGACCGCGTCGCTGCCGATGATGCCGTTGGCGCCGGGTCGGTTGTCGATGATCGCCGGCTGGCCGAGAGCCTCGCTGAGTTCCGGGGCGATGGTGCGGGCGAGCGCGTCGGTGCCGCCACCCGCGGGATACGGGACGATCAGGCGGACGGCCTTGGCCGGGGCGGGCTGCTGGGCGCGGACGGGGGCGGGATTGGCGAGGATGGCCATCGAAGACGCGCCCGCGACGACCAGCCGGCGGCGGAGGCCGTCGGCCGGAGTAACTGTCGATTTCATGGAGAACCTCCTGGACCGCGATCGTATCCGCGTAACAGGACATCGGGAGGACATCGGGGTCAGACCCCGGGGTCTGACCCCGGGGTCTGACCCCGATGTCTGCCGACTTACGGTAGCGCGGCGCGGGCGTTCCGGTGCCCTGGGGCGGTTTCCGGCGAGGCAAAGCCGATAGAATCCGCCCACTCTCACCCGTCCTTCCGGAGGTCGTGTTGCTCGAAGTCTCCGCCCTCGCCGCGGCCCGTGGCGATCGGGTGCTGTTCGCCGGCCTGGACTTCTCCGTCCCGGCGGGCGGGCTGTTGCAGGTGACCGGACGCAACGGTACCGGCAAGACGACGCTGCTGCGGGTGCTGGCCCGGCTAGCGCGCCCGGAGGCGGGCGAGGTGCGCTGGAATGGCACGGCGACCACCGAACTCGGCGACGAGTTCTTCGCCGACCTCTGCTACCTCGGCCACGCCCCGGCGATCAAGGACGACCTCACCGCGCGCGAGAACCTGGCGATCTCGGCCGGAATCGCGGGCGTGGCGGTGGATGCCGCGGCCATCGACGCCGCACTGGCCGAAGTCGGACTCACTGGCCGCGAGATGCTGCCCGGACGGGTGCTGTCGCAGGGCCAGCGGCGGCGCGTGGCACTCGCTCAGCTCTACCTCGGCAACCGCAAGCTCTGGCTGCTCGACGAGCCGCTCGCCGCGCTCGACACCGAGGCGGCGGATGCGTTCATCGCACGGCTCGGACGGCACCTGCACGGCGGCGGCGTGGCGGTGGTAGCGACGCACCAGGCGATCGAGCCGGCGGCACCGGCCACCCTGCATCAGCTGCGCCTCGGTGGTGCACGATGAAGGACGCACGGCAAGGAGACAGTGGGGAAAATCGGGGTCAGACCCCGATTTCCGGCGCGGTGCCCGCACCGTTTCTGCGGACGCCGTTGACCGTGCTGCGCCGTGACCTGCTGCTGACGCTGCGCCGGCCGGCGGAGCTGCTGACCACGTTGTTCTTCTTCATCATCGTGGTCAGTCTGTTCCCGCTGGGCATCGGGCCGCAGCCGGAGCTGTTG
>JADCHX010000026.1 GCA_020248265.1 Rhodocyclaceae bacterium | reverse complement strand
TCACGAACTGGTCAATGAGTTCCTTCGGAATGGACGGCATCCGCGCCGCTCGGGCCTGGGCCGCAATCGTCGTTTTCCTGCTTGGCATACATGCTCCTCATCGTCATGATATGCCTCGCACACAAAATTCCGGACACCCTCACGGTGCCAACATTAAGAGCTTGAATCAGGGAACGCTTTCCGCTATCGCGGTTCCCGTGCCTGCCATGTCTGTGCAGCAATGCGTAATCGAACGCGTAAATAGACTGATTGAGGAAAGGGACCGGATCGATGCGCTTTACCAGCGCAAACTCGCTGCCCTCGACGAACTCAAGCAATCCCTCCTCCACCAAGCCTTCAGTGGGCAGCTATGAACCACCCGATGGCAGGAGTGAACGGGCTACCATCAACGGTCCGAGCCACCCCATTCCCCGCCGTGACGCGCATCGCCCAGGAGCCCACATGGCCAAGAGCAACCTGCTGAAGACCGCCGACGTCACGTTCCTGGACCTGCTCGGTAACGGCAAGAAGTACCGCGTGCCGGCCTTCCAGCGCGATTACGCCTGGGAGGAAGAGCAGTGGGAAGACCTGTGGGGCGACATCGTCGAGTTGCGTGACACGGGCGGCGCCCACTACATGGGCGCCATCGTGCTGAAGGCGATCAGCGACCGCGAGTTCGAGATCATCGACGGGCAGCAGCGCGTGGCCACGCTGAGCCTGCTGGCGTTGGCCGTGATCCACTGTCTGGGCACGCTGCCGGCTGGCGAGCCGGATCGCCGGGCCAACCTCGACCGGGCCATCCAGCTGCGCAACCGGTTCATCGGTGAGAAGGACCCGGCCTCGCTGCAGGAGAGCAGCAAGCTCTTTCTCAACGACACGGACGACGGGTTCTACCAGGACTACCTGGTGCAGTTGCGCACGCCCATGAATCCACGTGCGCTGCCGAAATCGAATCGCCTGCTCTGGCAGTGCCTTCAGTGGTTCGTCAACCGCATCGCGGCACTCGAGCTCGAGGGCGAGGCTCTCGCCCGGCTGCTGTCCGACACGGTCTCGCGGCAGTTGCTGTTCATCCAGATCACGGTGGAAGACGACCTGAGTGCCTACACGGTGTTCGAGACGTTGAACGCGCGTGGCCTGGAGTTGTCGGCGACGGACCTGCTGAAGAATTACTTGTTCTCGCGTGTGAGGACCCCTACGGATCTGTCGGCGCTTCAGCGACGTTGGGCGCACCTGATCGGCGTGGTCCGGCAGGAAAGATTTCCCGATTTTCTGCGCTACCACCTGTTGTGTCGCGATGCGCGCATTCGCAAGCAGCGCTTGTTCAAGATTGTTCGCGACGAAGTCCGCTCGGCTGCGGATGTGTTCGATCTGATGGAGGCGTTGGAGCGGCGAGCCGAGCTGTTCGCGGCGATGGACGACACTGCGCACGAGTACTGGGCTGACCGGCCTGCGGCTCGCCTCTACGTGCGCGATCTGCAAGTCTTCGGCGTGCGCCAGCACATGCCCTTGGTGTTCGCCGCCTGGGAGCAGCTGAGTGCGGACGATTTCGTTCGCGTACTCAAGCTGCTTTGCGTGGTGTCATTCCGGCATACCGTGATCGGAGCCCTCAACACGAACGAACTGGAGCCCGCCTATCACCACGCCGCCAAGGGGCTGCTCGAGGGTCGGATCACGTCGCCGGCCCAGGTGTTCCACGCGATCCGGGATATCTATGTCGACGACGAACGCTTCGTCCGTGACTTCGCCGCCAAGGAGATCGAGACCCAGGGTCGGCGCAAGAGGCTGGCGAAGTACATCCTGTGCCAGCTCGAGGGCGATGCGTCTGGGCAGTCTCTGAACTGGGAGACCGACATGGGCACCATCGAGCATGTACTGCCGGAGAACCCGTCAGGAGACTGGGACGGCTTGTTCCCGCCGGACCGGCAGAAGGACTTCATCTACCGCCTCGGCAACCTCGCGCTGCTCGAGCCGGCGATCAACCGTGACGCACGCAATGCGCTGTTCGACCAGAAGCAAGGTTTGTTTGCCAAGAGTGCCTATGCCGGCGCCAGGGACCTGGCGTCTGGGCCCAGCGAGTGGACACCCGCGGTGCTGACCGTGCGGCAGGAGCGCATGGCGCAGCGCGCTGCCCACATCTGGCGTTCAGACTTCGTTTGAACCTGCCCGTGCGAGTGCGGATGACGCGCCATATGGGGTTGGGGTACACGGCGACGCCAGAGGTCAGCGTCGTGGGGCCTGCTTTATCGCTGGCCGGTACATCGCCGCGCCCGCGAGTAAATGTCTTTGAGAACCAAGCACTTGCTCATTTAATCGCAAACCGTGGTCGCTTGCGGTTTCTTGATCGAGTCTTGATCCTGCGGGGTAGTCTGGCATTCTGGCGCTGGCCAAACCCCTACAAATCAAATACGTACGCCAGACTTGGGAGTCGAAGATTTCTTGATCGGGTATTGATCGCGAACCCCAGGAACGGCTCGAGAAAGCGAAACGCCCCGATGACCCTCACCGAGGCTGTAGCGCCGACCGGGCACTCCCAATCCACTTGCCGTCCAGCCTACGGCAATCCGCTCTGCCCATGAACGAAGCCGAAACCCGCGCCGAGCACATCGACCCCGCGCTCAAGGCCGCCGGCTGGGGCGTGGTCGAGGGCAGCCGGGTGCTGCGTGAGCACGGGATCACGCTCGGGCGCTTGCAGCCCGGATCGGCTGGCGCGGGCCAGGGCCGGCGCGCGCGGGCCGAGATCGCCGACTACTTGCTGGTCTACCGCAACACCAAGCTCGCGGTGGTGGAGGCCAAGGCCTGGGCGCAGGCGCACACCGAGGGCGTGGCGCAGGCCAAGAGCTACGCCGCCAAGCTGGCGGTGCGCTTCACCTACAGCACCAACGGGCAGGCGATCTACGGCGTCGACATGGCCACGGGCGCCGAGGGCGACGTGGTGGGCTTCCCCAGCCCCGAGGCGCTGTGGGCGCAGACCTTTGGGCAAGCCGAGGCTGCGGCCGCGGCGTGGCGCGAGCGCTTTGCCGCCATCCCGTTCGAGGACAAAGGTGGTACCTGGCAGGGGCGCTACTACCAGGAGATCGCGATCGCCCGCGTGCTGGAGGCCATCGGCGACGGGCGCGACCGCATCCTGCTCACGCTGGCCACCGGCACCGGCAAGACCTTCATCGCCTTTCAGCTGGCCTGGAAGCTGTTCCACAGCCGCTGGAACCTGAACGACTGGCGCGGTGGCACAGAGCCGTCGCGCCGGCCGCGCATCCTGTTCCTGGCCGATCGCAACATTCTGGCTGACCAGGCCTACAACGCGTTCTCGGCCTTTGCCGACGATGCGCTGGTGCGCATCGACCCGGCCGACATTCGCCGCAAGGGGCGCGTACCGAAGAACGGCAGCATCTTCTTCACCATCTTCCAGACCTTCATGAGCGGCCCCGGCGGCGCGCCCTACTTCGGCGAGTATCCGCCGGACTTCTTCGACTTCATCGTCATCGACGAGTGCCACCGGGGCGGTGCCAATGACGAAGGCACCTGGCGCGCGATCCTCGATTACTTCAGCGCCTCAGTACAGCTGGGCCTGACGGCCACGCCGAAGCGCACGGTGAACGCCGACACCTACGCCTACTTCGGCGAGCCGGTGTACCAGTACTCGCTGAAGGAGGGCATCAACGACGGCTTCCTCACGCCCTTCAAGGTGCGGCAGATCGCCACCACGCTGGACGAGTACGTCTACACGCCCGACGACCAGATCGTCGAGGGCGACATCGAGGCTGGCCGCCGCTACGAGGAGAAGGACTTCAATCGGCTCATCGAGATCAAGGAACGCGAGGCCTACCGCGTGAAGATCTTCATGGATTCCATCGACCCGCGCGAGAAGACGCTCGTGTTCTGCGCCACCCAGCTGCACGCGCTGGCTGTGCGCGACCTGATCAACCAGCGCAAGACGGTGGCCGACCCGAACTACTGCGTGCGCGTCACCGCCAACGATGGTGCGCTTGGCGAGCAGCACCTGCGCGACTTCCAGGACAACGAGAAGACCATCCCGACCGTCCTGACCACCTCGCAGAAGCTCTCGACGGGCGTGGATGCGCGCAACGTGCGCCACATCGTCCTGATGCGGCCGATCAACTCGATGATCGAGTTCAAACAGATCATCGGGCGCGGCACCCGGCTCTACGACGGCAAGGACTACTTCACCATCCACGATTTCGTGAAGGCCTACCACTTGTTCAGCGACTCCGAGTGGGACGGTGAGCCGGTGGAGCCTGAGCCGCGAGTGGTGACGACTGACGGCAAGTCGCCACCCGGGGAGGTGAACGAGCCACCGCCAACCGAGACCGAGGTCGAGGACAAGCCGCCCGCCAAGATCAAGGTGCGCCTGGCCGACGGCAAGGAGCGCCAGCTTCAGCACATGGCCGCCACCTCGTTCTGGAGCGCCGATGGCCGGCCGATGTCGGCCGCGCAGTTCCTCGAGTCGCTGTTTGGTGCGCTGCCCGAGTTCTTCAAGGACGAGGACGAGCTGCGTCGCCTGTGGAGCGACCCCGACACGCGACGCAAGCTGCTGGCCGGGCTGGCCGACAAGGGCTTCGGGCGCGAGCCGCTCGCCGAGATGCAGAAGGTGATCGAGGCCGAGAACAGCGACCTGTTCGATGTGTTGGCCTATGTGTCCTTCGCCGCGCCCCCGGTGTCGCGCGCCGAGCGGGCCGCCGCAGCGAAAGCGGCCACCGGTGCCGAGTTCACCGACAAGCAGCGCGCCTTCATCGATTTCGTGCTCGCGCAGTACGTGGCGCAGGGCGTGGACGAGCTCGACGCCGAGAAGCTCTCACCGCTGCTGAAGCTCAAGTACCGTAATGCGATTGCAGACGCCTTCGCGGAGCTCGGCCGGCCGGATCAGGTACGGCGGGTGTTCGTGGGGTTTCAGCGGCACTTGTATACGGCTTAGTCCAACAAGCGGTTGGACAATTTCCGCCAACGGCCCCTCGGGGTGGCTCGGTTGGTTCTAAGGCGAGTTTGATAGCCAATTGTGCAAGCAGTGCTTGCACTTCTGGACGGCGGCCGCATCAGCAGGCGGGCCGCGGCCGGGCTGGGCGGTGCGGCGAGGGCGCTTGCTTTGTTATCTTCTCCGGGAGATAACAACGTGTAGGAAGCTGGAAAGAGTATAGGTTTCAAGCAGTTGGGCCCAGACTACTTATCCGGCGTGCTCTCCTGAGAGACGTGGAGCATTCCGGCCACCTTGTCATTGGCAGGTCGGATGTCTCGCCGCTTGGCAGCGCTGTTCACCGGCGCGTGGTCTGTGCCTTCAAAGACGAGATTCGCTACACGTCGTGGAGCGAATTGACTATTGAACCCGGACGGCTTGCGGCGGCACGTACACGCGCCTTGCGATTGTGTACACAAAGCCGGGAGAATCCCGGGATCGTCGACTTCTGGCCGGGAGCCCCTGTATGGATACGCCGTCTGTCGGCATCCGCGAGTTCCGCGCGTCGCTCGCTGAGTACATCGACACGGACGCCCCTGTCACCATCACCCGGCATGGGCAGACGGTCGGCCTGTTCGTGCCACTGCGTCGTCCCAGCGCTGAAGACCTGCAGCGCCTGGAGGCGGCGGCGGCCAAGGTCCGCGAGTCCATGCCGTTGAGCGACGACGAGGTGGAGGCCGTGGTGGCGGATTTCGGCGCGTTGCGGCGAGGTCTTCCACTGCCCAGCCACGACCGCGGGTGAGATGCCTGCGTTCAGTCAGGAAGACGACACGGAGAGATCTTTCCGCGTACACATGCATGTACACATCAGCCCCTGGCTCGCTGAACCCGAGCAACCACGCGCCTTCCAGCCCATGATGCGGTTCTGCATCTGGAAGTAGGTGGGGGTCCGAGGGGTTCCGGAGACTTGCGAGGAAATCGTACAAACCATTTACGTCTTCGGCGGCGGTGACGTGGTCCGTACCGATCACACCGGCGAGTCCATGCGCCAGCACGTGGAACAGCGCCGCCAGGCGTACGATGTTCTCCGCGGCCTTGGCCGCCAGATCGCGGATATCCGCCAAGTCGCCGCCCGGAGCCAGCGTCTGCTCGATCCGGTCGTGCGCCCGCACCCACGCGGTGTGTGCCGGCGGTCGCGCAGGCGGAACGACGGCTTGCGTCGGCGGTCCACGGCGACCTCGCCGCCGACCCACAGCGGGCT
Source organism: Rhodocyclaceae bacterium (assembly GCA_020248265.1). Classification (NCBI taxonomy): domain Bacteria; kingdom Pseudomonadati; phylum Pseudomonadota; class Betaproteobacteria; order Rhodocyclales; family Rhodocyclaceae; species Rhodocyclaceae bacterium. The sequence continues at coordinate 61,703 of JADCHX010000026.1, read as the reverse complement.
CAGCAGTGCGAGGTTACGCAGGTGGGTCTTGTAGCCCATGTCGCGGGCTCCAAAGACGCCAGCCTCGGCCGACATCACGGCGCCGCTGGACGTGGACTGCATCCACATCGATGGCTCCGTCGGGGCCGTACGCCGGCACCGCGAAGCTCACCGGGCTCGATCCGCAGGCTTACCTGCGACACGTGATCGAGCGCATCGCCGACCATCCGTCCAATCGCGTGCACGAGTTGCTGCCTTGGGCTGTCGCCGATGCGATCGGTGCTGCTCGGACACCTGTCGGCTAAGCCTCAGCTCGTCAAGGCGGTAGGGACCGGACGCCCGCGTTTATACAAAGCTTTTCAAAGTTATCGTTCAAAAGTAAACTATCAAACATTGCTATAACCTGCGTTTCCCATGGACTCCATTCGAAACCCGTTTGTGCCAGGCGCAGGCTCACCTCCGGTCGAGCTTGCCGGTCGCGATGCACTCCTCGAGGAGATGCGCGTCGCGCTACAGCGTGCCCGAATCGGCAGACACGCGAAGAGCGCGATGCTGGTTGGCCTGCGCGGGGTCGGAAAGACCGTCCTGCTGGACCGAATCCGGGGCGACGCCGAGGCGGCAGGGATCCACACGATCCGCATCGAGGCGCCTGAGGGGCGATCACTGCCCGCGATCCTCGCTCCCCAGTTGCGGCAGGCTTTGCTGCGGCTGAGCAACGTTGCTGCCGCGAGGGACTATGCTGTCCGTGGACTGCGTGCACTTGCCGGCTTCGCCGGCAAGATGAAGATCAAGTATCAGGACCTGGAGGTCGGCCTGGACTACGAGCCCGAGCCTGGCCTGGCCGACAACGGTGACCTTGAGCATGATCTACAGGCCCTCTTCGAGCAGGTCGGCCGCGCGGCGAAGGCCGCCGGTACTGCTGTGGCGATCTTCATCGACGAGCTGCAGTACGTGGCGGAGGACCAGCTGGCTGTGCTCATCACAGCCATGCACCGCATCGAGCAGCAGCAGCTGCCGGTCGTGCTTGTGGGTGCAGGACTGCCGCAGCTCCGCGGCCGGATGGGCAACGCGAAGTCCTATGCCGAGCGGCTGTTCAACTTCCCGGCGATCGGTGCCCTCCCGGGGCCAGCGGCTGAACGCGCGATTCGCGTGCCACTCGAGAAGGAAGGGGTCGACATCGACGAAGCCGCGCTGGTTCGGTTGGTGGAGGTCACGCGCGGGTATGCGTACTTCCTGCAGCAATGGGGTTTCCACACCTGGGAGCAGGCTGCGCGATCGCCGATCGGCATCGACGCCGTACAGCGCGCTTCGGGCAGCGCCGTGGCGGCGCTCGACGAAAGCTTTTTCCGGGTGCGATTCGATCGGCTGACGCCTAAGGAAAAGCGCTACCTGCGCACGATGGCCGAACTCGGACCAGGCCCACACCGCTCCGGCGACATCGCGGCGTGCTACCCAGCCAAAGTCACGTCGCTTGCGCCGACGCGCAATTCGCTGATCGCCAAGGGGATGATCTGGAGCCCGAACCACGGTGACACGGCTTTCACGGTCCCGATGTTCGACGAGTTCATGAAGCGCATCATCCCAGGCGCCGATTGGCGTCATGCGTAACGTCGCCTTCGAGCCCATCGCGAGCAGCGAAGCGCTCCACCGAAACAAAGCTTCCGATGCCGCCACGTCGTGTGTACGCCCATGTACACATCCGCCCGCCTACCCGCCAATCCCCGCAACCATGCGCCTTCCAGCCCATGATGCGGTTCTGCATCGGGATTAGCCTACCTCCCGATTCAGTCCCCAATGAACACCATTCGCCGTCCCGCGAACTGCCTGGGTATCAAGGCTAACGTGACGGCGGTACTCGGGTCGCTCTACTGCCAGGTCGAAGCCGTTTCTGCGAGGGGTTCGATCACCAACTGGAGCAGGCGGCGGCCGGTAGCGGCGAACGCGTCCCGGTTGACTTCCATTGAAGCGAGGAGTCCTTTGTTGCAAATCGACAGCGCCTGGTCGCGGTCCCCGTCGCTGTCCATCAATTCGCGAAGGCCGGCGCCGGCCCCCTGTGCTAACTGCTTTGCCCGACCCGGGAAACATTCGCGTAGCGCCTCGCCCATTCGACGGGCCCATGATTCGAGCTCTGCGGTACCGTTGCGACGGTCCTGTTCCGCGGTCAACCATGCCAAAGCAACGACGCGTCCGAGATCCTTGTTGGAACGCTTATCCTCCGTGCCCTTGATGAAATCGTCGTCGATCTTCGGATGATGGAGCAGATTGGCCAGCGCCATCATTTCAGGCCGGGCTACGCGCACGCCGTGTTTTGTCTCGACGGGGTTCCATTCCGCCAGCGCAAGGTAGTTGAAGCTGCAGATCGCGAAGTGGCCAAGGGGGTCTGTACGCGGTGGAACGTTTTGTCCTGCTCGGATTTCGTGTCAGGCGCGCCGAGCAGTTCAAGGAACCAATCTGAGCCGCCCTCAGCTTCAGGCGGGCTGAGACGGATCATCGGCAGCTCGTCGTCGGGCGTTTGGGCGTTGCCGGGCTCGGCCCAGTCACCTATCTTGCGTTGTTGCCAATTCGCTTCCAGCAAGCGCTCGGTCACTTGCCCAGCAGCCGCAACGGCTTTCGCAAAAGGCGAGAACATGCAGTCGACATCCTTTGTGCGAATGCTTCTCTGACCATCGCCCGAGAAAAAGTGGTACCCGGCTGCCAGGCTGCCAATGACGATGACGTTCGGCCGGCAGTCTTCTGGGAGCGCTGCGGCAATCTGGGCCATCACGGCATCGGGTGTCAGTGGGGTCATGGAGTTGATCTGCCTTCCTTGTTTGTCAGCTCCATGTGGTGGGCCATCTCGGACGCTTCGCGAGTGAATCCCATGTCAATAAGGTCCGCCAGGCATTCTAGTTCGCCGGCCCATCGCTCCAGTGGCTGGGATCCAGCATTCGTGATGACCCACGGGTCGCGAGTCGCATGCACAGCCAAGGCAACCCGTTGCTCCGGCCGGGTCTTGGGGCGCAGGCCAGCATCGATCATTTCGGCGACGTGCGTCGGATCTGCGCTGGCGGACAGGTCTAGCCGTGGCGCGGCCGTGATGTCCAGTTCCGGGAAGTGCCTGGAGGCACCCAGGACGCCGCCGATGCGGACGTTTCGAGGCAGCTTGCTCGCATCCTGGAGTTGGGCAAGGCGTTTGGCCATCTGCTCGGGCGTCGCGTGGCCGGTCGGATCGGTGAACAGGTGCGCCTTGCGCAGTCTTGCATGGTCACGTGCCAGGTCCATCCATTCGCCGATGGTCAAATGTCGCAACCGGACGCCGCGCTCGCTGCTGTTTTCCAGCCACCCCTTTTCCCCGAGTTCCTTGAGCACGGTCGCCACAGTCGGGTAGCTCGCGCCGGATGTTTCCTGAAGGCGCTTCACCGTCACTGGTGGTTGGTTCCACAGGCGAAGCTGCGCCAAGGTGGCGACAACGATCTGGCGCTGCGGCAGTTTCGGCGCGTGCCCTCGCAGGCGCTCGGTTGTGATCAGTCCTTCGAGCCATTCATAGAAGGCGCTCGGCACGGCTTCGAGTGATCCGCTGAACGCTGTCGGGCTGTGGCTTTGGACGCCTCTGTTCGCCAGGAAGTGGATTCGATCGGCCAGCTCCGGACGGAGTACGCCGCGGAGTCGATTCAGTTCCTCCCCGAGACGGGCCTGGGACAGGCGCGAATCAACGACCACGCACACGGCCTGGCTCTTGGACGACTCGCCATCGACGAGGTAGGCGAGTGCTAGCAGTGCGCCCCGTACGTCCCGCATGCTGTTGGTCCGCTTGACTTCGACCAGGATCGGGCCAGCAGTGCCTTCCCAGCGGCCGTTCGCTTGGTTGTCGCCTGCATTGTTGAGGTCGCTACTAATCATTGAGTTGCTACTTTAATTCTTACGTGGCAACTTGACAAGGAGGTGGCGACTGAACGGTCTCCTTGGACCAATTGCGCAAGGGGTGCTTGCACAGGCAGGTCGCCCGACAGGAGATCACCAGCCACGGCGGGCGTATCGACGCTGGCTATCGGGCCCAATGGTTCTCTGGTGCCGGTGATCGGGCTTGAGCGCGACCGCACGGAGCCCTGCTCATCCGCTGCGGCATGGTGAGATCTTTTCATGTACACACGCATGTACACATCAGCCCATGTCGCCCTGACCCCCAGCATCCACGCGCCTTCCAGCCCATGATGCAGTTCTGCATCGGAAGTAGGTGGGGAAAACGACAATCGGCGACAGGCGGGCGCTACAGGTGACCACTGAGGATTTGTGAGGTATCGGCTGGCGCGAGTCGGGCCAGGGCCTTGATGGGCAGGTGGCGTGATCCGCGGCGAGCGGAAGCGGCTCTTCGATCAATGGGCGGCTATCCACCCGCACGAGAGATCCGCTTCCCGAGGTGTGTTGCGTATACCGGCACGCCGACGTGTGTCACGAAGAGGTCAATTGGCTTTGAAGCTCGGAACTGGATGGCTCTCAAGCCATAATCTAGGCATAGTACCGGCGCGAGCACGATTTTGGCGGAGCGCGTTGACAAATGAATTCGAATGGTTACACTCGAAGTCAATTGAATTAAGCCAAGACTATCCGCCATGGTTACTCATGCATCCGCCACTTCGATGGAGCCGCTGTCCGCTCGCATCCCGAGTGATCTGTACTTATGGCTTGCACAGCTCCAGGTCGAAGGTGCCACCACTAACAGCGACAAGCTGCGGGTGCTGCTCGGACAGATCAAGCGACAGCACGACGGAGCGCTCGACTATGTGGCGGCACACGCTTGGGCGCGCGACCTGATGGGCAGGCTGCGTGAGTCGCTTGTCCGTACCGAGGGCCGAACCGGTAAGCACTCCGAAGTGGTGAGCCTGCTGCTCGATCACCTGACGTCCATGTTGGCGCTGGTGGTCAGCCGCGCGCCCGCCAACGAAGGGGATGCCAACAAGTTCGAAGAAGCACTGGCCCGGCGGGCTTTCGCCCTTTTTGAGACGCTGCTGCGCCAAGGAACCACTCCGCATGCTGCGGCTTACGATCCGACGGTTGTGCGGCGCCTGATGGGCCCGACGATCGAGTTGGTCATGAACCTGCAAACCTCGAAAGGATCCTGAGATGTCCGAAACCCTCAACGCTCGTGTCGGTCGAGTGATCGCTGGCGGCGTACATGCGTTGCTTGATCGTATCGAAGACCAAGCGCCCGAGGCCATGATGGAGCAGGCTCTCCGGGAAGCTGACGCAGTCATCGACGACGTCAGGCACGAACTGGGCGTCGTCTCGGCAAATCGACATCTGTCGCAGCAGCAGCATGCCAGCCTGAACAGCCAACACGCCAAGTTGGCAGCTCAGATTGATGAGGCACTCAACGTTGGGCGGGAGGATCTGGCCCGGGCTGCAGTTGCGAGACAACTGGACATCGAAGCTCAATTGCCAGTACTCGAGACCACACTTGGCGAGTACACCCGGCAGGAAGGCGAGCTACAGGGCTATGTCGCTGCACTCCTGGCGAAGAAGCGGGAAATGCAGGATGCACTGTCGGAGTTTCGCAAAAGCCGCGCCGTGGCTTCTGCAACCACCTCGTTGAAGGGCGGGGCAGCCGGGAGCGACGCAGAACATCGTATCGAAAGCGTCACCGGCGCGTTCGATCGAATCTACGAGCGGCAAACGGGTCTGTCCGGCACGGCGCGTGGCAACACCGTACAGCAGGCTGCTCAGCTCCGGGAACTGGACGACATGGTGCGTGACAACAAGATCGCGGAGCGCATGGCACAACTGAGGGCGAACAAGGCATGAGCCTGTTCACGGCGCCGCAGAACCTGCCCTTCGGCATCGGTTTTGCGCTGATTGTCGGCATTGCCCTTTTCGAAGGGCTGGGCATGCTCGTCTCGATGAGTCCTAGCAACCTTCTTGATGATCTACTGCCTGAGATCGATGGCGACTCGGGGCTGGATCGCGTGCTCGGCTGGCTGCACTTGGGCAAGGTCCCGGCGCTGGTGTTGCTGCTGCTCTTTCTCAGCGGATACACCACGTTCGGCTACAGCTTGCAGTTGGTGGCCAACGGCTTATTCGGCGGCTACCTGCCGGGCTGGCTAGCAGGGCTGCTCGCTGTGCCGGCAGGCATGGCTACCGTGCGCGGCCTAGGATCATTGATTTCGCACATCATCCCACGCGATGAAACCAGCGTGGTCAGTGAACAAAGCCTCGTGGGCCGCGTGGGTGTGATCGTTGGGGGCGGCGCACGGCGGGGACTGGCGGCGCAGGCGAGGGTTAAGGACAGTCACGGCCGCTCGCACTACCTCATGGTTGAACCCGACATCGACGACGAGGTCTTCGCCGAAGGAACACAGGTTCTGATTGTCAGGAAGGCGGGAGCTTTCTACCGGTGCATTGCCAATCCGCACCCGACTCTGATGTAGCGGCCGATGCCCCAGGCACGGATCATTGCATATAGACAACATACGACATGAGTAATCTGAACATGGGTAATCTGATCCAGCTAGTGGCCATCTCAGGCATCGTGTTCGTAGCTCTGTTTACGATCGGTGTCGTCTTCGCGCGGTTGTACAAGCGGTCAACAAAAGAGACGGCTTTCGTTCGGACCGGCTTGGGCGGACAGAAGGTGATCATGGACGGTGGGGCGATCGTGCTGCCAGTTTTCCATGAACGCGTGCTCGTGAACATGAACACCCTGAAGCTCGAAGTCGTTCGCCGCGAGCGTGAAAGCCTGATCACCAAGGACAGGATGCGTGTCGATGTCACTGCAGCGTTCTTTGTCAGGGTAAAGCAGACCGAGGAATCAGTGAGCATCGCCGCCCAGACACTTGGTGCCCGTACCATGAGTCCGGATGAGTTGAAGGCCCTTGTGGAGGACAAGTTCGTCGATTCGCTGCGAGCAACGGCTGCGACCATGACGATTCAGGAGCTCCAGGACAAGCGCCGCGATTTCGTGCAGGCTGTGCAGAACGCGGTCGCGGAAGACTTGGAAAAGAACGGGCTCGAGTTGGAGTCGGTGTCACTCACGAGCCTTGACCAGACGGATAAGCAGTTCTTCAACCCGAACAACGCGTTCGATGCAGAGGGTCTCACCCGACTCACCGAGCAGACGGAAGCCCGTCGCAAGCAGCGTAACGATGTGGAACAGGACACAGAGGTTCAGGTGCGCGCCAAGAACCTCGACGCCACGCGCCAGAAGCTCACGATCGAGAAGGATCAGGAATTCGCCTCGCTGGGTCAGCAGCGCGAGATCGAGGTCACGCGCGCCGAGCAGGCGGCGTTGATCTCATCACAGCAGGCTGAGCGCAGTCGCGAAGCGGAGGCGGCGAAGATCGAGGCAGAGCGGCAAGTCAGCCAGAAGCGTATCGAAGCCGAGCGTGAAATCAAGGCGGCCGAGATCGAGAAGAACCTCGTGATCCAGACTCGGGAGATCGAGCTGGAGCGCAAGACGGAAATGCAGCGCGCTGAGCAGCGCAAGCAAGTGGAGATCGCGCGTCAGGACACGCAGATCGCGATCGCAACGAAGTCGCGCGAGCAGTCTGACGCGGATGCAGCCGCTAACCTGGCGCGGGCTGAGGCGGTCAAGGCGGAAGAGGCGGTAAACACCTCCCGCCAGGTGGCAGTCGCCGAGCGCGAAAAGAGCATTCAACTGATCGAGGCCTCGAAGGAAGCTGAGCAGAACGCTATTTCGGTCAAGGTCTCAGCTTCAGCCGAGAAGGAGGCAGCGCTGGACAGGGCCGAGGCGTTGACGATTGAGGCACGAGCGCGGCAAGCGGCCGCGCTGGCAGAAGCCGAAGGCAAGCGCGCGATCAACGAGGCGTTGAACACGCTTTCGGCTGCACAGATCGACTTGCAAGTCAGGACGCTCCTGCTGCAGCAGTTGCCGCAGATCCTCGAACAGGCTGTCCGGCCCATGGAGAAGATCGAGTCGATCCGCATCTTCCAGGTGGGTGGTATGCCGGGCGCGGCGAACGCCGGCACGGAGGGGGCTGCGAACCGCGCCAGCGGCGCCGGGGCGACTTTTCCTGAGCAGGTGATGAACTCGGCGCTGCAGTATCAACTCGCCAAGCCGATCGTTGATGCCGTCATGAAGGATGCCGGGTTGTCGAACGAAGGGATCACTGGAATGGCTGATGCACTTTCAGGAATGTTGAAGAAGCCCGAGGCGCAGCCCTGATTGTGCCGGACGCCGCCGCCCCGGATCGTGGGTGTGCGGTTCCTGATTGTGGATGCTAGGCGGGATCATCGCGGCAACGTGTACCCGTCTCCGGGAGTACCCGGACGTGGCCCTCAGGATGATTGTCGCTCTCTACGGCTTCCAGTCCGTGATGAGGGTTCAGCATCACGAAGTAGGTGGGGTTCCGAGGCAGGGTTGCTTCGGGGGGCGTCATCCACGAGCCCGGCAAGGTCGCCCTTGCAGGAAAGCTATCGCAGGATCGTGGCGAGTTCTGATCAAATGATCTACTATGTTTGATCAAAGGAGCAGATCATGACCGCACACGCCACCGCCGCAGGTACAAAGCGCAAGCCGGTGCCCAGCGCCGCCATCGCCAAGCCTGTCGTGACGTCGGACTGGCCCGCCGACGCGTCCTCGGCATGGTTTGTCCGCGTCTTTGCCATGCCTGCCATCGAGCGCGTGGCTGTCGCCAAGCGCGGCGTGCCAGCGGCTTCCATCGCGGGGCTTGCCCGGGCAACCGGTGAATCCAAGGAGCGTGTCATTGCTTTGCTCGGGCTGTCGCGGGCTACGGTGGACCGCAAGGCCCGAGCCAGTCAGGCCTTGTCGGTGGTCGAGAGCGAGCGCGTGATCGGCTTTGCCAGGCTCGTGGGGCAGGCGCAGGCTATGGTGGACGAGTCCGGCGGTTCCGCCGGCTTCGATTCCGCCCGCTGGGTGGCCGGGTGGCTCGAGCAGCCCATGCCGGCGCTGGGAGGTCTATCGCCAGGCGAGTACATGGACACGGCTGAGGGTCAGCAGATCGTGTCCGGCCTGCTGGAGAGGGCACGCGGCGGGGCGTATGCATGACACTGGTGTGGCGGATCGGTACTGATGCGCCTGGCTATACCGCCGACGATCTGACCGGCGCCGGTGCTGAGGCCACAGGTGGTCGCTGGAACCGCAAGGGCACACCGATGTTGTATGCGGCATCGAGCCGTGCGCTTGCCTGCCTGGAGACGATCGTTCACCTGAACGCAGGCGGCTTGCCCCTTGACCGGTATCTCGTCGAACTGGAGATCCCCGATCGCCTGGTGAAGACCGCCCTCCGGTTCGTGCCCCTCGAGCACATTGGTTGGGATGCAATCCCTGAGGGCAGGGTGAGCCTTGAAGCCGGGGAGGCCTGGCTGCGAGAAGGTGCATCGGCGGTGATGTTCGTGCCATCGGTGATCGTGCCGGAGGAGATGAACATCCTGATCAATCCGAAGCACGGCGACGTGCGTGCGATCCGTGTCCGGAAGGTTCGCAAGTGGACTTACGACTCGCGTCTGCAACGACCCTAGGCGCGGGGCATGTATATGCCCGCGTACACATGACCCCCCTACGCTGAACCCCCCTTAACGACGCGTCTTCCAGTCCGATTGCTGTGGCAAGTCGTTGATTTCATGATTGTCTGCGCCTTCGCGGAGCGCCGGCTTAGGCAAGACGCCGATCCAGGCCGCGCCGCGGGCGAGTCAGGCTACAGCGTCGAGTGGCTCCTCGGGTGGCGCCAGCAACGGTGTAAGGGCTGCTTGCACGGGCAGACCGCCTGCCAGACGCCGAGCGTCAGCTTGCCGCCGCTCATCGGGATCGAAAGCTGCACCGCGGTCAGGGCGGCGCGTACATGGGCAGGCATGTCGTCCGGACCTTCGTCGCGATGCCGGTACAGCGGGTCACCATCGGGGACGAGCCGGGCCATGAAGCGCTCGAGGTCGCCGAGTACCTCCGGATCGGCATTTTCCTGGATCAGCAGGCTGGCGGAAGTGTGACGCAGGAAGAGGGTGACCAGTCCGTCGGTGATGTTCGTGTCCGCAGCGGCTTTGGCGACACGTGCCGTGATGTCGTGAAGTCCGCGGCTGTCCGTGTCGAACAGGAGCGTCTGGATGACTTGTCTTTACATCTGGTGATTGTCTAGCAGTACGATGGCGTGCACAGTGATGGAGGGGCAGCCTTTCCCGGGTGCCTGCCAGGCGACGCGGAGCAGGCGGGCGCAGCAGGTCGCTGGTGTCGGTGGCTTGGGCGGGCAGGGGCCCGCGTCCAGGCAAGCCGAGCCTGAATGTTTCACGTGAAACAGCCAGCCGCCCGTTTCACGTGAAACATTCCGCAATTCGAGCGAGATTCAACCACGATTCAAATTGCCCATGCGAAGGGGCTCCCCTACAATCGGCGACCCTTCTCCAGTGCGGCGCTACCACGCAGCGCTCCCTGAGCCGTTCCCGTCCGGAAACCTCCATGTGGTACCCAACTCAATATGACGTGATCGTCGTCGGCGGCGGCCATGCCGGCACCGAGGCTGCGCTCGCGGCTGCGCGGAGCGGGCGTGCGACCCTGCTGCTGACCCATAACGTCGAAACGCTGGGCCAGATGTCGTGCAATCCGTCCATCGGGGGTATCGGCAAGGGGCACTTGGTCAAGGAAATCGACGCGCTGGGCGGTGTGATGGCGCAGGCGGCCGATGAGGCGGGCATTCAGTTCCGCATACTGAACTCGCGGAAGGGGCCGGCTGTCCGCGCGACTCGCGCGCAGGCGGATCGGGTGCTCTACAAGGCCGCCATCCGGCGCCGGATCGAGAATCAGCCGAACCTGGCCGTGTTCCAGCAGGCGGTCGATGATCTGATCATCGAGAACGGGCGGATCGCGGGCGCCATCACCCAATCGGGGATCCGTTTCCGGGCGCGCGCGGTCGTCCTGACCACCGGCACCTTTCTGTCCGGCCTGATCCACATCGGGATGACGAATCATGCGGCGGGCCGGGCAGGGGACCCGCCGTCGATCCGGCTGGCCGAGCACCTGCGCGAGCTGAAACTGCCGCTGGGTCGCCTGAAGACCGGTACACCGCCGCGCCTGGACGCCCGTACGATCGATTTTTCGGTGCTGGAACGGCAACCGGGAGACGATCCAGTCCCGGTCTTTTCATTCCTCGGCAGCCGCGACCAGCATCCGCGCCAGATTCCCTGCTGGATCACGCATACCAACAGCCATACGCATGACGTGATCCGCGAAAACCTCGACCGCTCGCCGATGTTCGCGGGGGTGATCGAGGGTGTCGGCCCGCGCTACTGTCCGTCGATCGAGGACAAGATCACCCGGTTCGCCGATCGCGACAGCCATCAGATCTTTCTCGAGCCGGAGGGGCTGACGGTCAACGAGATCTATCCGCAGGGTATGTCGACCAGCCTGCCGTTCGATGTGCAGATCGATTTCATGCGTTCGATCAAGGGCTTGGAGAACGTGCACATCGTACGTCCCGGCTATGCGATCGAATACGACTATGTCGATCCGCGCGCGTTGGGCGCCGCGCTGGAGCTGAAGGCGATCCCCGGGTTGTTCCTGGCCGGCCAGATCAACGGCACGACCGGCTATGAAGAGGCGGCGGCGCAGGGGTTGGTGGCCGGCATCAACGCGGCGCGCTCCGCGATCGGTGAAGCGGCATGGCATCCGCGGCGGGACGAGGCCTACATGGGCGTACTGGTCGACGACCTGATCACCCGTGGCGTCACCGAGCCATACCGGATGTTCACCAGCCGTGCCGAATACCGGCTGTCGCTGCGGGAAGATAACGCAGACATGCGATTGACCACGATCGGCCGTGAACTCGGGCTGGTCGACGATCATCGCTGGCAGCATTTCGAGCAGAAACGGGAGGCGATCGCGCGTGAATCCGAGCGCCTGAAGGCGACCTGGATCAACCCGAAAATCATCAGCGACGCCGACGCGCAACGTATTCTCGGGCAGTCCGTCGAGCGTGAGTATTCGCTGACACAACTCCTGAGCCGTCCGGAAGTCACCTATCGGTCACTGATGACGCTGCCAGGTGTCGGTCCGGGCGTACGCGACGAGGCGGTGGCGGAGCAGATCGAGATCGCGGCGAAGTACGCCGGCTACATCGGGCGTCAGGCCGATGAAATCGCCCGGCAGGATCAGCTCGAGACCACGCACCTGCCGGCGGATTTCGACTATCTTGCCCTCAGCGGGCTATCCATCGAAGCGCGCCAGAAGTTGAGCGCGCAACGCCCGGAGACGCTGGCCCAGGCCTCCCGCATGCCAGGCATCACGCCGGCAGCGATCTCGCTGCTCTGGGTTCATCTCAAGCGCCGCAATCGCGCCGATGCCGCCACCAGCCGCCGTCCGGCAGCGCGCTCGGCATGAGCCGCACCCAGCGCGCCGTGCCCGGCGCCCCGCGCTCTCCCAGTCGTCCCCTCCAGCGCCCCGATTCTCCGAGGTAGATCCGATGCCAATGACCACCCTCGATACCGGCCTTGAACGACTCGGTCTCGACCTTCCCGCCGCCGCGCGCCAGAAGCTGCTCGACTATGTCGCGCTGATCGCGAAATGGAACCAGGTGCACAACCTGACCGCGATCCGCGAGCCGGTGAAGATGGTGACCCACCATCTGCTCGACAGCCTCGCGCTCCTGAAGGTGATCGACGGCCCGGCCAGGCGGGTGGTCGATATCGGCACCGGGGCAGGGCTCCCGGGCATCCCGCTGGCGATCGCGCGCCCCGACTGGTCGGTCACGCTGCTCGACAGCAACCACAAGAAGGGTGTGTTCCTGCAGCAGGCCGTGAGCGAGCTGGGCCTGTCGAACGCCACCGTCGTCGTGGACCGTGTCGAAGCGTTCCGGCCCGAGGGCGGCTTCGACTACGTGGTGTCGCGCGCCTTCTCCGACCTGCCCGAGTTCGCCGAACTGTCGCGCCACCTGCGCGCGCCCGGTGGTGCACTGCTGGCGATGAAGGGCGTGTACCCCTACGAAGAAGTGCTGCAACTGTCGCCGGAGATCGGCACGGTCGAGGTGATCCGACTCGACGTGCCCGGAGTCGATGCCGAGCGCCACCTCGTGTCGATCGGTGCCGCCTGATGCCGCGCATCCTCGCGATCGCCAACCAGAAGGGCGGCGTCGGCAAGACCACCACCAGCGTGAATCTGGGCGCGAGCCTCGCGGCCGCGAAGCGGCGCGTGCTGCTGGTCGACCTCGATCCGCAGGGCAATGCGACGATGGGCTGCGGCATCGACAAGTCGTCGCTCACCCATTCACTCTATGACGTGCTGCTCGGAGCCGTGCCGGCCGCCGCCGCCCGGGTGCGCTCGGAGAGCTGCGACTACGATGTACTGCCGAGCAACCGCCACCTCGCCGGTGCCGAGATCGAACTGGTGACCATGCCCGAGCGCGAGGCCCGGCTGAAGCAGGCCCTTGCCGCGATCGCCGATGGCTACGACTACATCCTGATCGACTGTCCGCCCGCGCTTAGCCTGCTCACGGTCAATGCCTTCGTCGCGGCCGACGCCGTGATGATTCCGATGCAGTGCGAGTACTACGCCCTGGAGGGCTTGTCCGACCTGGTCGAGACGATCAAGCGGGTGCGCGCGAACCTCAATCCGAAACTCGAGCTCGAAGGCCTGCTGCGCACGATGTACGACCCGCGCAACACGCTGGCGCTGCAGGTCTCGCAGCAGCTCATCCAGCATTTCGGCAGCAAGGTGTACCGCACGGTGATCCCGCGCAACGTCCGGCTGGCCGAAGCGCCGAGCTACGGCCGGCCGGTCCTGGAATTCGACCGGCAATCCAAGGGCGCGCTCGCCTACCTGGCGCTCGCCGGTGAAATGCTCAATCGGGCGGCAATGACATGATGGCAAAACCCAAAGGACTCGGACGCGGCCTCGACGTGCTGCTCGGCGGTGGCGCGATGGACGCATTCGACGCGCCGCCGAAACCGGGCAGCGAGGTCGAGGGCACGCGCGAGCTGCCGATCGACGCGCTGCTGCCGGGCAAGTACCAGCCGCGCACCCGCATGGACGAGGCTGCGCTGGCGGAGCTCGCCGAGTCGATCCGCGAGCAGGGTATCCTGCAGCCGATCCTTGTACGACCGGTGGGCGAGGGCCGCTACGAGATCATCGCCGGTGAACGCCGCTGGCGCGCGTCGCGCCTGGCCGGGCTGACCCAGGTACCGGTGCTGGTCCGGACGATCCCGGACGAATCGGCGCTGGCCATGGCGCTGATCGAGAACATCCAGCGCGAAGACCTGAACGCGCTCGAGGAAGCGCACGGCATCCAGCGCCTGATCGACGAGTTCGGCATGACGCACGAACTGGCTGCCAAGGCCCTCGGCCGCTCGCGCACCGCGGTGTCGAACCTGCTGCGGCTGCGCGCGCTCGGTGCTGCGGTGCAAGAACTCCTCTATGCCGGCGCGATCGAGATGGGCCATGCACGCGCCCTGCTGGGGCTGGATCCCGCGCAGCAGATCGCGCTCGCCAATCGGGTCGCCGCGCAGAAACTTTCAGTTCGCGAGACCGAACGGGAAGTCGCGCGCCTGAACGCACCGCCAGGGGTGCCGGGGGGCGGGGGGCGGCGTGCCGCCCAGGATCCGGATGTCGCGCGCCTGCAGGAACGGCTCGCCCAGTCGCTCGGCACCGGCGTCCGCCTGAAGGTGGGGCCGAAGCATACGGGTCGGATGGAGATCGCCTGGCACTCGCTGGAACACCTGGACGAACTGACCCGGCGGCTCGGCCTGCCGCCCGAATGATCCAAAGGGTTGGTTGACCCGGCGGCACCGGCCGGGCGGTACCCGCGCGAAGGCGACCGGTTGCCGCCTGTGCGCGAATGCACGATAGTCGCGGGCACCATGAACCAGACAACGAGATCGGCCCGCAGGCCGACCGGTATCAAGAAGGAGGCGCGATGCGCGTGACAACGAAAGGATGCCTGCTGACCTTCCTGGGGCTGGCGACGACGTCGGTGCTGGCCCAGGACTACCCCACAAGGCCGATCCGCATCGTGGTGCCTACTGCAGCGGCGGGCTCGCCCGACGTGCTGGCCCGCCTGCTCGCCGAGCGCCTGCGTGAGCGTTGGGGCCAGCCAGTCATCATCGAGAACCGCGCCGGCGCAGGCCAGATCATCGGCGCAGAGATCGTCGCCAAGGCGCCAGCCGATGGATACACGCTGCTGTTGCCTACCGGCACCTACACCACGAGTGTCGCGATCCGCACCGCGCTGCCGTTCGATCCGGCGCGTGACCTGACCGGCGTCGCGATGGTCGGGCAGGGGCCGCTGATGCTGGTGGTTCATCCTTCGCTGCCGGCGCGCAGCATGAAGGAACTCATCGCCCTGGCGAAGGCCCGCCCGGGTGATCTCAATTACGCCACTGCTGGCACGGGCAGCATCATCCATTTCGCCGCCGAGGCGCTGGCTGTCGCGGCCGGCATCGACATCACCCATGTACCGTACAAGAGCGCGACGCCGGCGGTGACCGACCTGGTCGGTGGTCATGTCCAGATGATGATCGTGAGCCTGCCCTCGGTCTGGCCGCAGGTGAAGGCTGGCCGGCTGCGCGCGCTCGCGCTGAGTACGGCAAAGCGGTCGTCGTTCGCACCCGAGATGCCGATCATCGCCGAAACCGTGCCGGGCTACGAGGCGGGCCAGTGGTGGGGCATGCTGGCCCCGGGCAAGACGCCGCCGGACGTGGTGCGCAAGCTCAACGGCGAACTCAACCGCATCCTCGCCTCGGAAGACATGCGTCCACGGTTGGCCGACCAGGGTGCCGAGCCGGTGCTGATGACGCCAGAAGCGTTCACCGAGTACGTGCGCGCCGAGATCGCCAAGTGGCGCAGGATCGCCCAGGATCGCAACATCAAGCCCTGATCGGCCCCGGCACATCCGAAGGAGACTCTGTAATGACCGCAACACCGAACATGCAACCAGGCCCGTCGATCCCCAACCCCGCGAAAGATCGCCTGCTCGCAGGCGAGGTCGTGCTCGGCATGAACGTGCGCATCGTGCGCTCGGGCGACATTGCCCGCATCGCGAAGACCACCGGCCACGACTTCATCTTCATCGACATGCAGCATTCGCTGTATTCGGTCGAGACCATCGGCCACATCGCGCAGGTCGCGCTCGCGATCGGCGTCACGCCGATGGTGCGCGTGCGCAGCGTCGATGACCCGGATACCTCGGTGCTGCTAGACAACGGCGTGACCGGTATCGTCTTTCCGGACGTCAGCAACGCCGACGAAGCCCGGCGTGCGGTCGCCCGCTGCCGCTTCCCGCCCGTCGGACGGCGTTCGGTCGGCGGTGGTTATCCCATGTTCGACTACCGCCCCACCTCCACCGCCGATGCGGTGCCGGTGCTCGACCGGGCGGTGCTCACCGTGTGCATGATCGAGACGCGCGAGGGGCTCGAGAATGTCGAGGAAATCGCCGCGGTCGATGGCTTCGACGTGCTGCACGTGGGCTCGAACGACCTGCTCGCGGCCATCGGCCTGCCTGGCCAGTTCGGCTGCCCGCAGCACCTCGCGGCACTCGATCGGGTGATCGCGGCCGCCAAGGCCAACGGCAAGATCGCCGGGGTCGGCGGCGACCGCAACCTCGCGCGCCAGGTCGAGTTCATCAAGAAGGGCATGCGCTTCGTGACCACCAACAGCGAGATCGCGTTCATGCTTGCCGAAGGCACGCGCGTCACCACCGAACTGCGCAAGGCGCTGGGCTGACCCGGGCAGGCAAAACCCTGCCCGGCATGTGGTTCAGAACCCGAACAGCGCCTTCGGGTTATCGACGAGGATCCGGTGCCGGGTTGCTTCATCCGGCGCCCAGCGCAGCAACAGGTTGAACAGCTGGTTGCTGCCGACCTTGTCCGCGAACGACAGGTGTGGATAGTCGCTACCCCAGATGATCCGGTCGGGAGCGGCGGCAATCAGTGCCTGGGCGATCGGATCGGCATCGGTGAAGCCTGGCACTTCCGACATCCGGTAGACCCCGGTGAGCTTGACCCAGCAGCGGCCGGGCCCATTGCGCAACAGGTCGAGGAAGGCCTTGAAGCCTTCCTGCTGCGGGCCGTCCTTGCCGAGGAACAGCCCCATGTGCGCGACCGTGTGCTGGCAGCGCAGCTGGCGCAGCGTGGGCAGCAGCTCGTAGGTGCACCAGCCCGGCGTGAGAAAGTCGATCTGCCAGCCCCGGTCGGCGAGCTTCGCATCGAGCTGCTCGATGCGCGGCAGCAGCGTCTGCGTGAACCCGGCCTCGAACGGCTTGATCGGGCGTACGTTGAGGCGCACCCCGCGCACGCCCAGCGCATGCAGCCGGTCGAGCTCGGCCTCGGAGATCGACTCGTCGACATCGACGATGCCGCGGCAGGGCAGGGACATGCGTGCCATCGCATCGAGCATGCAGGTGTTGTCCCGGCCGTAGGCGCTGGGCTGCACGAACACGAAGCGCTCGAAGCCGTTGGCCGTCGCGTGCGCGAGGAAGTCCTCGAGCGGGGCGAGTGGCGGCGCATAGCGAAGATCGTCGCCGTACGGATACTGGTTCGCCGGACCGAACACATGGAAATGGGCGTCGCAGGCGCCGGCGGGCGCGCGGAACTTGGCCGGCTCGTCTTGGTAAAGGGTCATGACTTCCTCGATCTACGATGATGGGATTGCGCGATCAGCTACCCGGCGGCGCCGGCCTGCGCGTGATGGAATGCTCGGCGCCGCGCCGCAGTTCCGGTGGCACCGGGCGCCAGGCCAGCGCGCGCACCTCTCCGAACTCGTGTGGCAGCCGCTGCCACTGTTCGCCGCCGTCGGTGCTGCGGAACAGCTGGCCCAGGTTGGTACACAGGAATCTCAGCCGCGGCCGGGAGGGGTCGGCGGCGATGCACCATGGCGTGCTGTTGAGCACGCCGGGCAGCGCGACCATCTGCCAGTCGACACCACCGTTGCGGCTGCGCCACAGGCGGCCGGTGCTGCCGGGCGGTCCGTTGCCGTTGGTGAGCCATACGGTTTGCAGGTCGCCCGGGTCGGTGCTGATCGCGCGCGTGTATTGCCAGGGCGAATCGAGCGGGCGCAGCTGCCAGGTCATGCCGTTGTCGCGGCTCAGGTGCAGGCCGTAGTTGGTGGTGGCGAGCAGCAGCTTGTCGCCGCGAACATCCCGGGATACCGCGATCCCGTGCACGTCGGAAGACACGAGGCCCTGCTTGAGCTGCATCCAGGTTTCGCCTCGGTCGGTACTGCGGAAGATGCCGCCGATCTCGACGCCGGCCCAGACCGTGTCGATGTCGATCGGGTCGAACAGGATCTGCGTGACCCGTGTCGGACCCATCACGATCTCGGAGAACGGCCGCATGCCGGGCGCGGGCAGCGCGCGCCAGTGGCCGCCAGCGTCTTCCGACAGCCAGAAGCCTGCGGGTCGGGTGCCGCAGATCATCCGTGCCGGGTCGCGCGGGTCGATCGCGACCGACCAGATGTCCAGCATCGGAGAGGCGAGCGGCGACCAGCGCCGCGTGGTCTCGTCGAAGCGGAACAGGCCGTGATCGGTGCCGGCGTAGAGGAATCGCGGCGCGTCGGGGTGGGACGCGAAACTCCATACCCGTGCCTCGAGGTACATCCCGGAATGGCTGTTCGGATGCACCCAGGAGTCGCCGAGATCGTCGGAAAACCAGGCCGAGTGTCCGGCTGTACCGGCATAGACCTGCACGCCCCCGCCTTCGACTGCAGCGGGCTCAGGCAGCGACATCGGCCGCGACCTGCAGCTGCTGCCCGATCTGCCACGCGGTGGCATGGATCGATGACGACACCGGGCAACCGAACCGGGCGCGCAGGCGGTCGAGGATCGACTGCGTGGGCAGCTGCGAGCAACCGATGAACAGCGCGTCGCAGCCATCGCCCTGACCTTGCATCAGGTCGACGGCGCGCGCCTCGACCTGCGCGGCAGTGATCAGGCCGAGCTCGGCGACACCGGCGGCCTTGAAGCTCGACAGGGCATGCACGTCGATCGAGGCATCGCCGAGGAAGCGCGTCAGGTCGGCGTTGACGCTGTCACTGTAAGGCGTCACCAGGGCGATGCGGCGTGCACCCTGCGCACGCAGCCACGCGATCATCGAACCGGCGGTCGTGACGGCCGGCACGGCCGTGACTTCCGAGAGCCGCTTGCCGATCGCAGCATCGCGTGCCGGGCCTGCCAGGATTCCCGCGGCCGTACAACCGTAGGCCGTGACATCGACCTCGCCATGGAAAGCCTGCGCGAGGTGCATCGCCTGGTCGACGTACGGGTCGAGGTCGGGCAAGGTCAGCAGGCCTGGCGACCGGGAGATGCCCGTACGCCGACAGGTCGACCCTCCGGGCAGCCAGGCCGGAAGCTCGAGATGCATGGTGGTGTTGTTTTCCGGCACCAGCAGACCGATGCGCACGGGCGACGGGTGCATGGGCAGACCTCCTGGGGGTGCAATCGACGTTCGACGTTCGACGTTCGACGTTCGGCGTTGGACGCACGATTTTCTGTCAAACGAGTATGGCACAGTGCGAACGTTGTTTCGGAGCGTCGCCGCGCCGACGTTGTGCGCCGCCGCACGCCCCCGTTGACAACAGGGGCGGTGGCAGGCAAGAATCAAGGGCTTTGTAGGCGCGGCGTAAGCGGGCACCGTCGGAACCAGGGCGAGTCGGCAACCTGATGTACCAGGAATGATGTCTGTGCCATCCGGTTTCGTCGCGATCGTCGGTCTGCAGGCAGCGCTGGTGCTCGTTGCCGCCATCTCCATGGGTGTCTTCATCGACGCCCCTGCGGGCTGGTCGACGCTGGCGGGCGGTGCAGCATGCTGGCTGCCGAGCGCGCTGTTCGCGTGGCGGCTTTCGCTGGCGTTGCGCTACCGACCCGACCAGGTTGCTGCCGTGTTCTTCATCGGCGAGTTTGCAAAGATGCTGTTCACCGTGCTGATCCTGTTTGCGATGGCACGGGTGGTCGACACGATATTCTGGCCGGGCGCAGTGCTCGGCGTGATCGTCGCGGTGAAAGCGAACTGGCTGGCGCTGCTGCTGCGCCGCTGATCAACGCCTACGCCGACCTAGCCCGCGCGAAACCCCCGCGACACCTGCCCCGCACCCTGCCAGATACACCGCGCAGTCCCCGATCCCTCAAGACCGACTCGATCCATGTCCGCCGCCGATCACCACTACGCGCCCAACGCGACCGAATACATCGTCCACCATCTGGCGCACTGGCAGACGGAAAAGCAGAAGTCGATCGTCGACTTCTCGATCATCAACATCGACACCCTGCTGTTCTCGCTGCTTTGCCTGGCTCTGACGCTGTGGATGCTGCGCTCGGCCGCGAAGCGCGCGACCAGCGGCGTCCCCACCAAGTTCCAGGCGGCGATCGAGATCCTCGTCGAGATGGTCGAAGACCAGAGCAAGTCGATCGTGCATGGCAACCGCGCCTTCATCGCGCCGCTCGCGCTGACCGTGTTCGTCTGGATCGTGATGATGAACGCGATCGACCTGCTCCCGGTCGACCTGCTGCCGAAGATCGCCGCACTGTTCGGTTACTACGGCGCCGGCCTCAATGCACACGATGTCTACCTGCGGCCGCTGCCGACCGCCGATCTGAACGGCACGCTCGGCATGTCGCTCGGCGTGCTGATCCTGATGCTCTACTACGGGGTCAAGATCAAGGGCCTCGGCGGCTTCATCCACGAACTGTTCTGCGCCCCGTTCGGCGCGCACCCCCTGCTCTGGCCAGCCAACTTCCTGCTGAACCTGATCGAGTACCTGGCCAAGATGGTGTCGCTCGGCATGCGGTTGTTCGGCAACATGTACGCCGGCGAACTGCTGTTCTTCCTGATCGCGCTGATGGGTGGCTACGCGGCGATGCACGCCACCGGCCTCGCGCTGGCGCTGGTCCACGTCATCGCCGGCACGGGCTGGCTGCTGTTCCACATCCTGATCGTGCTGCTGCAGGCCTTCATCTTCATGATGCTGACCCTCGTCTACATCGGGCAGGCGCACGAAGGCCACTGAGTGTCGGTTTTTTCGGTTTCCGTTCCTTTCCCCTCACCTGTTTCAATCGAGTTTTTTCCACAGGAGTAGTTGTGATGACTGACGTAGCCTTCGTAGCCCTCGCCTGCGGTTTGATCATCGGCCTCGGTGCCATCGGTGCCTGTATCGGCATCGGCGTCATGGGCGGCAAGTACATCGAAGCCGCAGCGCGCCAGCCCGAACTGATGAACACGCTGCAGACCAAGATGTTCCTGCTGGCTGGCCTGATCGACGCGGCGTTCCTGATCGGTGTCGGTATCGCGATGATGTTCGCGTTCGCCAACCCGTTCGCCGGCTGATCCACCCCCGCCGGCACCTGCTGTGCCCGTCGCCCGTCCACGCCCGTGCGTGAGGCGGCGGCGCCCGAAGGTCGGGCAGCGGGTTTCGCAGCAGGCAGCATCCACCAGCGTTCGCGCGCAGCCACCCGACCGGCCCCCCGGACCGGGGCTGCACGGATCGATCGAGGTTTGACATGAGTATCAACGCTACGCTGTTCATACAGCTGATCGTCTTCTTCATCGGTGCGATGATCACCATGAAGTTCATCTGGCCGCCGCTGATCGGTGCGCTGGAAGAGCGCCAGAAGAAGATTGCCGACGGCCTCGCCGCCGGCGAGCGCGGCAAGCAGGACCTGCTCGCCGCCGAAAAGCGCGCCCAGGAAGCCGATCGTGCCGCTCGCGACCGCGCCCAGGAAATCCTGGCGCAGAGCGAGAAGCGCGCCGCTGCCGTGATCGAGGAAGCGAAGGTTGCGGCGAAGGCCGAAGCCGACCGCATCTCGGCCGCCGCCAAGGCCGAAGTCGAACAGGAAGTCCAGCGTGCCCGCCAGGCCCTGCGCGAGCAGGTTGCTGCCCTCGCGGTGGCTGGTGCCGAGCGCATCCTCAAGCGTGAAGTCGACGCCAGCGCCCATGCGGCGATGCTGAACGACCTCAAGCAGGCACTCTGAGCGTAACGATGGCCGAGATCTCCACCGTCGCCCGTCCCTACGCCGAAGCTGCGTTCAAGCTGGCCCAGGAGTCCGGTTCCGTCCCGGCATGGGCCGACCTGGTCGGCAGCCTCGGTTCGATCACCGCCGATCCGCAGGTGTCGAGCCGGCTGAGCGACCCGGGTCTGCAGCCGGCCCGGCTCGCCGATTTCTTCGCCAGCCTCGTACCGGGTGGCCTGCCCGCCGAGGCGAAGAACTTCGTGCTGATGCTGGCCGAGAACGGCCGCGTCGAACTGCTGCCGGAGATCGCGGCTCAGTTCCATGCGCTGCGCAACGCGGCCGAAGGCCGCGCCGACCTGGTGATCGAATCGGCCTTCCCGCTGGAAGGCGCCGCGCTCGCGGATCTGGTCGCCAGCCTCGAGAAGAAATTCGCGCGCCAACTCAACTATCGCGTGGTGATCGTCCCCGAGCTCATCGGCGGGGTCCGTGTCACCGTCGGCGACGAAGTGCTGGACGCTTCGGTGCGCGGCCGTCTCGCGCAGATGGCCACCGCCCTTCAATCCTAGGAGCACTGTGATGCAATTGAACCCGTCCGAGATCAGCGAGCTGATCAAGAGCCGAATCCAGAATCTGGGCGTCGACTCGGAGGTGCGCAACCAGGGCACCATCGTGTCGGTCGCCGACGGCATCTGCCGCGTGCACGGCCTGTCCAACGTGATGCAGGGCGAGATGCTCGAGTTCCCGAACAACACGTTCGGCCTCGCGCTCAACCTCGAGCGTGATTCCGTCGGCGCGGTGATTCTGGGCGAGTACCAGCACCTGTCCGAAGGCGACACCGTCAAGACCACCGGCCGCATCCTGGAAGTGCCGGTCGGCCCTGAGCTCATCGGCCGCGTGGTCGACGCGCTGGGCAATCCGATCGACGGCAAGGGCCCGATCAACGCGAAGATGACCGACGTCATCGAGAAGGTCGCTCCGGGCGTGATCGACCGCCGCTCGGTGTCGCAGCCGGTGCAGACCGGCCTGAAGTCGATCGACGCGATGGTGCCGGTCGGACGCGGCCAGCGTGAGCTGATCATCGGCGACCGCCAGACCGGCAAGACTGCGGTGGCCGTCGACACGATCATCAACCAGAAGGGCAAGGATCTCTTCTGCGTGTATGTCGCGATCGGCCAGAAGGCCTCGACCGTCGCCAACGTCGTGCGCAAGCTCGAAGAGTACGGCGCGATGGCCTACACGATCGTCGTCGCCGCCTCGGCCTCCGAGTCGCCGGCGATGCAGTACATCTCGGCGTACTCCGGTTGCACGATGGGCGAGTACTTCCGTGACCGCGGCCAGGACGCGCTGATCGTCTACGACGACCTGACCAAACAGGCCGTCGCCTATCGCCAGATCTCGCTGCTGCTGCGCCGCCCGCCGGGCCGCGAAGCGTACCCCGGCGACGTGTTCTATCTGCACAGCCGCCTGCTCGAGCGTGCGGCGCGCGTGAACGAAGACTATGTCGAGGCGTTCACCAAGGGCGAAGTGAAAGGCAAGACCGGTTCGCTGACCGCCCTGCCGATCATCGAGACCCAGGCCGGCGACGTGTCGGCATTCGTGCCGACCAACGTGATCTCGATCACCGACGGCCAGATCTTCCTCGAGACCGACCTGTTCAACGCCGGTATCCGTCCCGCGATCAATGCCGGCGTGTCGGTGTCGCGCGTCGGTGGCGCGGCACAGACCAAGGTCATCAAGAAGCTCGGCGGCGGTGTTCGCCTGTCGCTCGCGCAGTACCGCGAGCTGGCGGCGTTCGCGCAGTTCGCCTCCGACCTCGACGACGCGACGCGCCGCCAACTCGAGCGTGGCCGCCTGGTCACCGAACTGATGAAGCAGGCCCAGTACCAGCCGCTGCAGGTCTGGGAGATGGCGCTGACGCTGTTCGCGGTCAACAACAACTTCTACGACGACGTCGACGTGAAGAAGGCGCTGTCGTTCGAGCGTGCGCTGCGCGACTTCGTCAAGACCAAGTACGCGGCCCTGGCCGAGTCGATCGAGTCGAGCAAGGACCTGTCGAAGGACGACGAGGCCAAGCTGACCGCGGCCATCCAGGACTTCAAGAAGACCGGCAGCTACTGATCCGGCAGCGTTCATTGCAGCACCGGCCCGGGCAGGTCGTTCGCCCGGGCCGCTGAACCCGACGAGTTCGAGAGCAGATCGAGATGGCAGGCTCCAAGGAAATCCGCAGCAAGATCAAGAGCGTCGAGAACACGCGCAAGATCACCAAGGCGATGGAGATGGTCGCTGCGAGCAAGATGCGCAAGGCGCAGGACCGCATGCGGGCCGCGCGCCCGTACGCCGAGAAGATCCGCAACATCGCCGCCCACCTCGCTTCGGCAAACTCCGAGTACAAGCACCCGTTCCTGGTGGCGCACGGTGAGCTGAAGAACGTCGGCTTCATCGTGGTCACTTCCGACAAGGGCCTGTGCGGCGGCCTGAACACCAACCTGCTGCGCCAGGTGCTGGGACGGATGCGCGACAACGAATCGCGCAAGGTCGGTATCGAAGCCACCGCCATCGGCAACAAGGGCTTTGGCTTCCTGCAGCGGCTGGGTGCGCGCATCGTGTCGCACGTGACCGGCCTGGGCGATACGCCGCGCATGGACAAGCTGATCGGCCCGGTCAAGATCATGCTCGACAAGTTCGCAGCGGGCGAGATCGACGCGGTCTACCTCTGCTACAACGACTTCATCAACACGATGAAGCAGGAGCCGAAGATCGAGCAGCTGCTGCCGCTGTCGGCCGAGCAGATGTCTGCCGACCCCGCCGTCGATGCAGCCGCCGGCAGCACGTCGCTGTCGTGGGATTACCTCTACGAGCCCGATGCGCAGGCCGTCCTCGACGAACTGCTCACGCGCTACGTCGAGGCGCTCGTGTTCCAGGCGATCGCCGAGAACATGGCGTCGGAGCAGAGTGCGCGCATGGTCGCGATGAAGTCCGCCAGCGACAACGCGAAGAAAGTGATCGACGAGCTGAAGCTCGTCTACAACAAGGCCCGCCAGGCGGCGATCACCAAAGAGCTGTCGGAGATCGTCTCCGGCGCCGCCGCCGTCTGAACCATTTCAAGTCAAGGAAGCAGCCATGAGCAACGGAACCGTCGTTCAGTGCATCGGACCCGTGGTCGACATTCAATTCCCGCGCGACTCGATGCCCGCCATCTATGACGCGCTGATCCTCGAGGACAGCGACAACGCCAGCTTCGCCGAGAAGGGGCTCACCTTCGAAGTGCAGCAGCAGCTCGGCGACGGCATCGTGCGCGCCATCGCGATGGGCTCCTCCGACGGCCTGCGCCGCGGCATGCAGGTGCGCGGCACCGGCAAGGGCATCTCGGTGCCGGTCGGTACCGCCACCCTCGGCCGCATCATGGACGTGCTCGGCCGTCCGATCGACCAGGCCGGCGACATCGCCACCGAAGAGCGCCGTGCCATCCACCAGCCGGCGCCGAAGTTCGACGAGCTGTCGCCGTCGGTCGAACTGCTGCCCACCGGCATCAAGGTGATCGACCTGATCTGCCCGTTCGCCAAGGGCGGCAAGATCGGCCTGTTCGGCGGCGCCGGCGTCGGCAAGACCGTGAACATGATGGAACTGATCAACAACATCGCGAAGAGCTACGGCGGCTACTCGGTGTTTGCCGGCGTCGGCGAGCGCACCCGCGAGGGCAACGACTTCTACCACGAGATGGAAGAGTCGAAGGTGCTCGACAAGGTCGCGATGGTGTTCGGCCAGATGAACGAGCCGCCGGGCAACCGCCTGCGCGTGGCGCTGACCGGCCTGACGATGGCCGAGAAGTTCCGCGACGAAGGCCGTGACATCCTGTTCTTCGTCGACAACATCTACCGCTACACCCTGGCCGGTACCGAAGTATCGGCACTGCTGGGCCGGATGCCGTCGGCGGTGGGTTACCAGCCGACGCTGGCCGAAGAGATGGGCCGCCTGCAGGAGCGTATCGTCTCCACCAAGGTCGGCTCGATCACCTCGATCCAGGCCGTGTACGTTCCCGCAGACGACCTGACCGATCCGTCGCCGGCGACCACCTTCGCCCACCTCGACGCTACCGTCGTGCTGTCGCGCGACATCGCCTCGCTGGGCATCTACCCGGCGGTCGACCCGCTCGACTCGACCTCGCGCCAGCTGGACCCGAACGTGATCGGCGAAGAGCACTACAACGTGACGCGCGCGGTGCAGCAGACCCTGCAGCGCTACAAGGAACTGCGCGACATCATCGCGATCCTGGGCATGGACGAGCTTTCGCCGGAAGACAAGCTGGCCGTGTCCCGTGCGCGGAAGATCCAGCGCTTCCTGTCGCAGCCGTTCAACGTCGCCGAAGTGTTCACCGGCTCGCCGGGCAAGATCGTCGCGTTGAAGGACACAATCAAGGGCTTCAAGATGATCGTCGACGGCGAGTGCGACGCGCTGCCGGAGCAGGCGTTCTACATGGTCGGCACGATCGAAGAAGCCTTCGAAAAAGCCAAGACCCTGCAGTAACCGCAGCAACGACACGGAAGAGCCCGGACCGCCATGGCCAACACCATCCACGTAGACGTCGTCAGCGCCGAAGAGAGCATCTTCTCCGGCGAGGCCGAGTTCGTCGTCCTGCCGGGCGAAGCCGGCGAGCTGGGCATCTATCCGCAGCACACGCCGCTGATCACCCGCATCAAGCCCGGTGCCGTACGCATCAAGGTCGCGGGCAAGGACGACGAAGAGTTCGTGTTCGTCGCTGGTGGCATCCTCGAAGTGCAGCCGAAGACGGTGACCGTGCTCGCCGACACCGCCATCCGCGGCCATGACCTCGACGAGGCCAAGGCCGAGGAAGCGCGCAAGCAGGCTGAAGAAACGCTGCGCAACGCGAAGGGTCAGCTCGAAGTCGCAACCGCCCAGGCCGAACTGGCAACCCTCGCTGCGCAGATCGCGTCGATCCGAAAGTTCCGCCAGAAGCGCTGATTATCCGCCGGCCGCCGTCCGGGCTGGGTGCGGGCAGGGATGCCTGCGGTAAACCCCGGTTCGCGTGGACGCGCTGCTCTCCTCGCCAAGCCGTGAGTCGACCATGCGCCCGTTGTCCGACCTGCCAGCTTCCGTCCGAGCGCGCATGCGCGGCGTTCTGCTCGACCTCGACGATACGCTCACGACCGGTGGGCGGCTGACCAGCGACGCCTACTTCGCCCTCGAGCGTCTGTACCACGCCGACTTCATCACGGTGCTGGTCACCGGACGCCCGGCCGGATGGTGCGACCATATCGCCCGCATGTGGCCGGTGCATGCGGTGGTCGGAGAGGGCGGCAGCCTGTGCTTCTGGCGTGATCCGCACGCCAATCGTCTGCGCCAGATGTACGTCGATCCGCCCGATGTACGTCGCCGGAACCGCGACGCGCTGGCTGCGATCGCCACCCGCATCCTTGCCGAGGTGCCCGGCTGCGCGCTCTCGACTGACCAGCCCTACCGTGAATGCGACCTCGCGATCGACTGGGCCGAGGATGTCGTGCGCCTGCCGATGCAGAAGGTCGACCGCATCATCGAGATCATGCGCGAAGGCGGGCTCACCGCGATGGCCAGTGCCGGGCATGTCAATGGCTGGTTCGGCAACTACGACAAGCTGGGCATGACGCGTCGCTTCTTCAGCGAGGTACTCGACATCGACCTCGATGCGCAGCGTGCGCTGTTCGCCTATCTCGGCGATTCTCCGAACGACAGCCCGATGTTCCAGTATTTCCCGCATTCGATCGGCGTTGCCAACGTGATGGAAGTCAGGGATCGGCTCGAGTTCCCGCCGGCCTACATCACTGCGCGCCGCAGCGGTGACGGTTTCTGCGAGGCCGTGGGCGCGCTGTTCGAGGCGCGCTGAACCACCGCGCGTTGCGGCGTGGCGCCCGCGTGCGCCGTGCTATCTTGCGGCAAACCAACAGCGGGGGCATGCAGCCCCTGCACGACCCGGCACATGCCGGCGTCTTCGGAGGCGCAACACATGAAGTCTGCAAGCACACTTGCCGCGGCGCGGTTCGGCACCGGCTACCGTGGTGCCGCGGTCGTGGCGCTCTGCGCCCTTGCCGGCAGCGCGTTCGCGCAGGCGTGGCCGACCAAACCGATCCGCATCGTCGTGCCATACGCTGCCGGCGGGCCGCTCGATGACGTGGCGCGTACGCTGGGCGCGCGCATGTCCGAGACCTGGGGCCAGACGGTGGTCGTCGACAACCGCGGCGGTGCGGGCGGCAGCCTCGGCGCCGACCTGGTCGCGCGCTCCGCGCCCGACGGCTACACGATCCTCCTCGGCAATTCGGGCCCGATGACGATCAACCCGAACCTGATGAAGAAGATCCCGTACGATGCAGTGAAGGACTTCACGCCGATCTCACTCATCCTGAACTCACCGATGGTGATGGTGGTGAGCCCGACGCTGCCGGTGAAGGACGTCGCCGGGCTGGTGAAGCTCGCGCGCGCGCGGCCGAACGAACTGAACTACGCCTCGGCAGGCGTCGGCAACCTGCAGCATCTCGGCATGGAGTCGGTGCAGGCGAGCGCCGGCATCCGGATGAACCATGTGCCATACAAGGGCGCGGCGCCGGCCTTCATCGACATCTTCGGCGGCCGCATAGAACTGATGTTCGCCAATGTCGTCGGTGCCCTGCCGCACATCAAGGCCGGCAAGCTGCGCGCGATCGCCGTCTCGTCGGCGAAGCGATCCACGGCACTGCCCGACATACCGAGCGTCGGCGAGACCATCAAGGGTTTCGACATGACTGCCTGGATGGGCCTGTTCGGCGCGGCGAACACGCCCAAGGACATCGTCACGAAGATGAGCGGCGAGGTCGCGCGCATCGTGCAGCTGCCCGACGTGCGCGCGCGGATGCTCGGGCAGGGAGCCGAGCCGGTCGGCGGCACGCCGCAGGACCTTGCCGACCTGATGGCGCGCGAGACCGCGCTCTACGCGAAGATCATCAAGACGTCGGGCATCCAGCCGGAGTAGCACGCCGACGCGGCGTGCCGCACCTGACCGCCGGGTTCAGCCGTCGACCTTGATCCCGGCCGATGGTTGCCGCGCCCGATGACGCATAGGCCAGGAACCCCGGCTTCGCCTTCGCGATCGCGATCAGCTCCGACACGCGCTTCGCCGGCACGCGCGGATTCACCGCCAGCACGTAGGCGGTCAGCGCCATGCTGCCCATCGGGACCAGGTCCTTCACCGGGTCATAGCCGACCTTCGGTTGCATCAGCGGGCCGATCACCAGGCTCGAGTTGTTGCCCACGCCCAGCGTGTAGCCATCCGGCGCCGACTTCGCGACGACCTCCATGCCGGTGGTGGCGCCGGCACCGGGCCGGTTCTCGACGATCACCGGTTGTGCCCACAGCTCGCCCAGCCGCGGCCCGACCAGCCGCACGATCAGGTCGTTCGGTCCGCCGGGCGCGAACGGCACCACGATGCGCACCGGCTTCGCGGGAAACGGTGCGGGCTGCGCCGTCGCGGGCTCCACACCTGCCGCCATCGACAGCACCGACAAGGAAACCGCCACGGCGAACGGGTACGGCGCGGCAGGCAACGGAAAGCAGCGGTTCAAGGGCGTGCTCCGGAAACGCGGGGGACGAACGAACTGCGTGAAGCGATATCGAGGCCGATCGGCGACTGCCGCCGTCATTGCTCCGCGCGCACGCCGGCCTGCTTCACCAGCTTGATGTACTTGTCGAGATCGCGGATGAAGAACTGCACGAACTCACTGCCGCCCAGGAACACTGGGTCGGCACCGTCGCGTTCGAGCGCCGCGCGCACGCCGGCCGAACCGTGCGCCTTGCGTACTTCACCCACCAGCCGTTCCTGGATCGGGGCAGGCGTGCCACCGGGCGCGAAGACGCCGTACCAGATGTCCATCGAATAGCCGGGGAAGGTCGCCGCGATCGGGTCGACGCCGGGCAGCGTCTTCGCGGCATTGGGCGTGGTCACCGCGAGCGCGCGCAGCCGGCCAGCCCGGATCAGCGGCAGTGCGCTCGGTGCGGTGGTGATGCCCATGTCGAGGTCGCCGCCCATCAGCGCGGTCATCATCGGTACCGCGCCCTTGTACGGGATATGCGTCATCTCGATGCCGGCCGAAAGCCGCAACAGTTCACCCGACAGGTGCCCGCTGGTACCGGCGCCGTTGGTACCGAAGTTGAGCCCGCCCTTCGAACGCTTCGCCCAGGCGACCAGGTCCTTCATGTTCTTCATCGGCAGCGACGGGTGCACGATGACCACCAGCGGCGCGCTCGCCACCAGCGCCACCGGGGCGATGTCGGTGCGTACGTTGTAGGTGAGCTTCTGGTACAGCGCCGCGTTGATCACCAGTGAATTCGAGGTGAGCATGATCGTGTAGCCGTCCGGTGCTGCCTTTGCCGTGGCCTCCGCGCCCAGGTTGCCGCCAGCGCCCGCACGATTCTCGACCGTCACCGGCTGTCCGAGTCCCTCGGCGATCTGCATCGCGAAGGTACGGGCGAGCTGGTCGGTGCCGCCACCGGGCGGGAACGGCGCAATCATGCGCAGCGCGCGCGTCGGGTAGGGCGCGGCTGGTTGGGCCGCAGCCAGCCCGCTGGCGAACAGCACTGACAGTCCGGCGGTGGCGGCAGCAGCAGCGGCCAGGCGCCGGCTGCCGGCGAAGGTTGTAGCGGTTGTCGTCATTCCTGCGCTCATCGAAGCTCCTCCTCGGGAGCCCGATGGTAAGTCGAGTCGAGTCTGGCCGGCGCATCCGATAGTCGACGAGGATCGAGTCAGACACCGCCGTAGTGACCGATGACCGCAGTCACGGATCGCTCTCGTGGACGCCCGCCGATGCTGCGCGCGCCGCGACCGGGCAGAATCCGGGCTGACCCGAGCCGATGGAGCTTTACGATGACCCCGTCCGACATCGACCTGCGCAGCGACACCGTCACGCGTCCGACGCCCGAGATGCTGGCGGCGATGGCCCACGCCAGCCTGGGCGACGATTCACGCGATGGCGATCCGACCGTCGAGCGGCTCGAGGATCTCGCCGCCCTGCGCTGCGGCAAGGAGGCTGGCCTGTTCCTGCCATCGGGCACGATGGCCAATCTGGTGGCGATCCTCGCCCACACCGGCCGCGCCGGCGAAGTGCTGATGGAAGCGAACTCGCACACGCTCACCTCCGAACTGGGTGGCATCGGCGCGCTCGCCGGTCTGTTCACCCGGCCGCTGCCCGGCCATCGCGGCGCACCCGATTTCGATGCGCTGCGTGCGGCCGTGCGGCGGCCGGGCATCGGCCGCAGCAATGTCGGCACCGCACTGATCCAGCTCGAGACCTCGCACAATCACGCAGGCGGGGCGGTGCTGCCGCTGTCGTTGATGGCCGCCGTACGCAGCCTGTCGCTGCAGCACAACGTGCCGGTCCATGTCGACGGCGCCCGGCTGTTCAATGCTGCAACTGCGCTGGGCGTGGGTGTCGACGTGATCGCGCAGCATGCCGACTCGGTGAACTTCTGCATCTCGAAAGGGCTGTCGGCCCCGATCGGCTCGCTGCTCTGCGGGACGGCAGAATTCATCGAGCAGGCAAGGGGTTACCGGCGGATGGTCGGCGGCGCGATGCGCCAGGCCGGCCCGCTCGCCGCCGCCGGCATCCTCGCGATCGAGAAGATGTCCGATCGCCTCGGCGAGGATCACGCCACGGCAAGGCAGCTAGCCACCGGCCTCGCCGCGCTCGACCCGAGCCTCGTCGACCCTGCAGCCATCGAGACCAACATCGTGCGGATCGATGTCTCGAAGAGCCCGCTGGACGCCGAAACCTGGGAGCGGGAGCTGGGTGCGGTCGGTATCCGGGTCGGCGCCTATGGTGCGCAAAAGCAGCTGCGGCTGGTCACCCACCGGCATGTCGATGCTGCAGCCATCGACCGCGTGCTGGACGCAGTTCGAAAAATGCTGCAGCGCTGACCCGCAGCAATCGATCCCGATCCGACGCCTGCGTACGCTACAGGATCCGCCCGAACCACAGCATCGACAGCCCGGCTGCGATCGCCATCGACAGCGCGCCGATGGCGACGAACAGCGCGGTGACCTCGGTCAGGGTCGCCCGGTCGAAGGTCAGCGACCGCGACAGGCCACGGTAGATCTCGCTCAGAGCCTTCGCATCGGCTGCGCGGAAGTACTCGCCTTCGGTCGCCTCGGCGATCTTCTTCAGCGCCGGCTCGTCCAGCCGCACCCGCATCGACCAGCCCTCGGCCGACAGCGTGATTCCCTCCGGCGTACCCATCCCGACAGTGAAGATGCGCACCCCGCGTTCGGCGGCCAGCTGCACCACCTTCATCACCTCCGGGCCGGTGTTGCTCTGTCCGTCGGACAGCAGCACGATCGCCGCCTGCCTGTTCGACCCCGGCTCGACCGGCTCGAAGGCGTCCGCATTCTTCTGCCCGCCGAGCGCCTTGCCCGGTGGCGGGTCGCCGGGCCGAGGCCCGTTGATGATCTCGTCGGTGTTGATGCCCGAATGCGGCAGCAGCGTCACCAGCGAAATCAGCAGCCCGCTGCCGATCGCGGTGCCGCGCTGCAGCTGGATCCGCTCGAGCGCCTGCCCCAGTTCTTCGCGGTTGCGGGTCGGGGCCTGGGCCAGGGCGGCCGTGCCGGCGACCGCCACGATGCCGATCTTCACGTGCGCTGGCTGGTCGGCGATGAATGCCTTTGCTGCGTCCTGTGCTGCAGCAATCCGGTTCGGCTTCAGATCGGTCGCGCGCATGCTGCCGGAGACGTCCATCGCCAGGATCACCGTTTCCATCCGCGTCGGCAGCGGCACGATCGCCTGCGGACGCGCGATGGCCAGCACCAGTGCGGTCATCGCCGCGATCCAGAACAGCCGCGGCACGCGCGCGCGCCAGCGCCCGGCCGTGAGGCTTGCGCCGTCCGCATCGACCGGCTCCAGCATCGACCAGGCCGAGGCTGCCGCGCGCCGGCGCCGGTCGAGCCGGTTGTACGCCGCCGCCAGCAGCGGCACGAGCAGCAGCAGCCACAGCATCCGCGGCCACTGGAAGGTCAGCCAGCCACCGGCGCCAGCGCCGGACAGCCAGGCGGGCAGCCAGGCCGAAAGATCAGGCATGCGACTGCGCCGGTCGTGTACGCCGCGCCGTCCGGTTCGCCACGCTGCCGGCGGCGAGCTGGCTGCGCCGCTTGCGCGCGTCGACGAAGCGCAGCAGGGCCTCGTCGATCGCCTCGCCGGTGGCCAGCTCCAGGCAGTCGATCCCGAGCTGCGACAGGGTGTCGCGCAGTGCCGTCTCGCGCGCCGCCGCCACCTGCGCGAAGCGGCGGCGGAAGGCCTTGTCGTGGGTGTCCACGTACAGCTGTTCGCCGGTTTCGGCATCCTGCATCACGATCAGCCCGAGGTCGGGCAGCGCCCGCTCGAGCGGATCGAACAGCCGCACCGCCACCACTTCGTGGCGCCGCAAGAGCAGGTCGAGCGCGTTCGGCCACGCGTCCTCGCTGATGAAATCCGACACCAGGAACACCACCGAGCGGCGCCGGATGCCCTGCTGCGCATGCCGGATCAGCTGCGCCAGGTCGGTACGCACCCCGGCTGCGGGCAGCGGCGGCGTGGCCGACATCAGCCGGTCGATCAGGTGCAGGACATGCCGCCGGCCGCTGCGCGCCGGCAGGACGGATATCGATCCATCGTCGGCGCCAGCTCCGGCATGGATCATCGCGCCGACCCGGTTGCCGTAACGAGCCAGCAGCCGGGCCATGGCACCAGTGAATTCGGCAGAGAGCAGGCGCTTACGTACACCGGTCGATCCGAAGTCGACCGACCCGCTCAGGTCGAGCAGGAACCAGGCGTCGACCTGCCGGTCCTCCTGGAACTCGCGCACATGCGGCACCTGCATCCGCGCCGTCACGTTCCAGTCGATATGCCGCACATCGTCCTGCGGGTGGTATTCGCGCAGGTCGGCGAGGTCCAGCCCGAAGCCGCGGAACAGCGTCCGGTAGTCACCCTGCAGCAGCCCGTCCAGCCGCCGCAGCACCGTCCACTCGAGCCGCCGCATCAGGGCCTCCGGCGAGCCGTCTGCCGAAACAGGCCCGGCGGCGGCCTCGGGCGGATCAGGGTTGCGTCGGAGCCAGCTGAACATGGGTGGCCAGCGGCCGGTCGGGCGCCGGGATCGCCTTGAGGATCGTCATCACCAGTTCGTCGGCACTGACGCCGTCGGCCAGGGCTTCGTAGGACAGCGTCAGGCGGTGCCGGAGCACGTCCGGCACGAGGTCGATCACGTCCTCGGGCAACACGTAGTCGCGGCCGCGCATGAAAGCAAGTGCTCGCCCGCCCTCGATCAGGCCGATCGTCGCGCGCGGGCTGGCGCCGAAGGTGATGTAGCGGCCGAGGTCCGGCAGGCCGTACTTGTCCGGCCGGCGCGTGGCTGCCACCAGCTTCACCGCGTACGAGAGGATGCCGGGGTCGACATACCCCGTGCGGCAGCGGGCCTGCAACGCCCGCAGCTGCCCGGTCGAGGCGACCGCTGCGACCGCGACCGCCGGCCCGGTCACCCGCTCGGCGATCACGAACTCCTCTTCCTCGGAGGGGTAGTCGACCAGAACCTTCATCATGAAGCGGTCGACCTGCGCCTCCGGCAGCGGATAGGTGCCCTCCGTCTCGATCGGGTTCTGGGTGGCCATCACCAGGAACGGCTGCGGCACCGGGTGCGACTCGCCGGCGATCGTCACCTGCCGTTCCTGCATCACTTCGAGCAGCGCACTCTGCACCTTGGCCGGCGCGCGGTTGATCTCGTCGGCCAGCAGCAGGTTGCAGAACACCGGCCCGAGCACGGTGCTGAACTCGCCAGACTTCTGGTTGTACATGCGGGTGCCGATCAGGTCGGCCGGCAGCAGGTCGGGCGTGAACTGGATGCGCTTGAACGACCCGCGCACCGTCTTCGCCAGCGTGTTCACGGTCAGCGTCTTGGCCAGCCCCGGCACGCCCTCGACCAGCAGATGGCCCTGCGCGAGGATCGCCACCAGCACCCGCTCGAGGAAGTGGTCCTGCCCGACGACCACCCGCTTCACCTCGAACAGCACGCGCTCCATCAGCGCTGCGGTGTCCTCCCCGCGCCCGAAATCGCTGCCCGAGCCTTCCGTCGCCACGTCATCCATGCCGTCCACCTTCCCCGTCTGGCTGGTGCATCCTCAGAATGGCGGGATACCGACCGCCCCGCCTGCTGCCTCGATCGTCGTCGCAAAGCCGATGCCGATGAAGGTCCCGGCGCCGTTCGGGCTCAGGATCGCGGTCACGATGCCGACGACTTCGCCCTCCATCGTGACCAGCGGCCCGCCCGAGTTGCCCGGGTTGGCCGCCGCGTCGAACTGGATCAGCCGCGTAAGTACGCGCTTACCTTTGGGCGACAGGAACTGTCGGTTCAGGCCGGACACCACGCCGGCCGAGACCGACGGGCCGATGCCGAACGGAAAGCCGACCGCCACCACCTCGTCGCCCGGGCGCAGGTTCGCGCTCGAACCGAGCGTCGCCGCCGGCAGGTCGTCCGGGATCTTCTTCGCCTTCAGTACCGCGAGATCGTTCTCCGGCCAGGCCCTGACCAGCGCCGCCTCGGACTCCGACCCGTCGTGGAACATCACCGTGATCCGCTTCGACCCGGCGACCACATGCAGGTTGGTCAGGATCACCCCGTCGTCGACGACAACCACGCCGGACCCGGTGCTGCGTCCCTCGCTCGACGGCGCCCCACCGCCCGGCCCGCGCTCGGACCGGGCGGCGCCGCTCTTCGATTCATCGCCCGGCCCGCTCGCTGCCGGCGCGGCC
The DNA here is from genome assembly GCA_020248265.1 of Rhodocyclaceae bacterium. Classification (NCBI taxonomy): domain Bacteria; kingdom Pseudomonadati; phylum Pseudomonadota; class Betaproteobacteria; order Rhodocyclales; family Rhodocyclaceae; species Rhodocyclaceae bacterium. The sequence goes on along the minus strand of JADCHX010000026.1, from coordinate 26,074 downwards.
TCGTCCGGGTAGCCGGTCACCCGCACGATCGACTGCCGCACTGTCTCGGCCGCCTTCGCCGCGCGCGACGGAATCGGCTTCGTGTCGAGCGTGTGCAGCACCGCCCGATCGATATCGTCCTGGGTCAGTACCCGCGCTGGCGCCTGCAGCGCATCGCGGGCGATCATCACGGCCAGCGCGATCAGCACCCCGGCCAGCACCAGACCGGTACGCTCGTATCGGGCAAACCCGCGCGCGACCCGCCCGCGCAGGCCGCCCATCCTGCCTGCCCCGCCGGGCCGGCCCGCCGGTGCGGATGCCAGTGTCGGCGCCGGCGCGCCTGCAGACGCCTGTTTGCTACCCGCCGCCTGCGCATCCGCCTTCCCGGCGATCCCACGGGAGCGGTCAGCGCTGCTGTAGAGGCCGGTACGTCGCATCGGCGCGTCCAGTGAGTCTTGCGAGAAAAGACGGTATCACGTCGCCCGGCCGCCGGACCATCCCGCCCGGGCATCCACCAACTTCCGGCGTGGCGGCCTGCAGTGCTATAAGCGAGGGGCGTACCAGCCCCGCGCGCAGTCTGGCAAAAGTCTGTCCCCGTTCCGTCGCCCCTGCGCTGCCGTTCGCGGAGATCCGATGCGTTTTCTCTGGCCTGACCTGCTGTGGTTCACCCTCCTGGTGCCAGCACTGGTCGGTGCATATATGTATGCACTGCGCCGGCGTCGGCGCGGCGCGGTGCGCTATGCCAGCCTGTCGCTGGTGCGCGGCGCACTCGGGCCGGGCCAGCAGTGGCGCCGCCACCTGCCGCCCGCGCTGCTGCTTGCCGGCTTCGCCCTCGCGCTGATCGCGATGGCGCGCCCGATGGCGACCGTGACGCTGCCCTCGGACTTCACCACCCTGGTGCTGGCGATCGATGTCTCGCGCAGCATGCGCGCCGCCGATGTGGCACCCGACCGCATCACCGCCGCACAGGACGCGGCGAAGGCCTTCATCGAGAGCCTGCCGCGCAACGTGCGCCTGGGCATCGCGACCTTCGCCGGTACCGCCGCGGTGGTGCAGGCGCCGACCGAGAACCGCGAAGACATGATCGCTGCGATCGACCGCTTCGAACTGCAGCGCGGCACCGCTACCGGCAGCGGCCTGCTGGTCGCGCTGTCGATCCTGTTCCCGGACGACGGCATCGACGTCGAATCCGCGGTGTTCGGCGCCGGCTTTTCGCGCAACAACCCGCAGGGTGGCACCAGCGCCAGCGGCGGCGCCTCGCTCGACCGCAAGGCGGCCCCGCCGCCGAAGGCCCCGAAGCGGCCGATGCCGGTCGGCTCGTACAAGCGCGGCGCGATCATCCTGATGTCCGACGGGCGCCGCACCACTGGCCCCGACCCGATCGAGGCTGCGAAGCTCGCCGCCGAGCGCGGCGTGAAGGTGCATACCGTCGCCTTCGGCAGCAAGGACGGCGCGCCGATCTCGCTCGGCACCTGGTCGTTCTATGCGATGGTCGACGAAGAGACGCTGAAGCAGGTCGCGAAGATCACCGGCGGCCAGTTCTTCACGGCCTCGAGCGGCGACGAGCTGAAGAAGATCTACGAGAACCTCGGTACCGAGTTCGCGCTCGAGCGGCGCGACACCGAAGTCGGCGCGCTGTTTGCTGTGGTTTCGCTGCTGCTGCTGGTGCTGTCGGGTGCGCTGTCGGTGCTGTGGTTCCACCGGCCGCGCCCGGCGGGGTCACCTGCACGGCGCGCGAATGTTGACAAGTCGATGAACGCGCGCGCATCTTGAGACGCTATCCAGCGACGATTCCAGGCGCATCCATTGGACAAGCAGTCTCACCCCGGTACAGCGGCGCACAGCCACGGCCAATCGCGGCAGGTTGGCATCGCCGGCCTCGGCCTGATCGGCACTTCGCTGGCAAGGCGGCTGCTCGCCGCAGGCTTCACTGTCTGCGGCTACGACATTCAGGCCGAGCGCCGCGCCCTTCTGGCAGAACTCGGCGGGCAGCCGGTCGATGCGGCCGCAGCCCTGGGCGAGCGCTGCGGCACGCTCGTGATCGCCGTGCTGAGTACCGATCAGGTCGAAGCAGTCATCGACACGGTGCACCTGCGGCCTGGCAGCCTCGTGATCTGCACCAGCACCTGCGACCCCGACCGCATCGAAGCACTGGCGAGCCGCCTTGCGCCCGACGGCATCCGCTTCGTCGAGATGCCGCTGTCGGGCAACAGCGACCAGATCGCACTCGGCAACGGCGTCGGGCTGATCGGCGGTGCGGCTGCGGATGTCGCAGCGGCCAGCGACGTCATCGCCGCGCTGTGTGCGCGTTACTTCCACCTCGGCGCTGTCGGCGCCGGTGGTCGGGCCAAGCTGGCGGTGAACCTCATCGGCGGGCTGAACCGTGCGGTGCTTGCCGAGGGCCTGGCCTTCGCCGAATCGATGGGCCTCGAGCTGGTTCCGCTGCTCGAGGTGCTGAAGGCATCTGCAGCCTACTCGCGCACGATGGACAACCGTGGCATCAAGATGGCGAACAGCGACTTCACGCCGCACGCCAAGGTCGCCCAGTCACGCAAGGACTTCGCGCTGATGCACGAAGCGGCGCGGCGCTGCGGCCAGGAGTTGCCATTGGCGAGCGTCTATCTCGAACTGATCGAGAACTGCCTCGCACAGGGCGAGGGCGATCTCGACAATTCGGCCATCATCAGTGAGCTGAGACGGCGCCGGCGCCGCGATTGATTGAGGGGGGCAGGATGCGTGCACACCTGGTGGGTACTGCGATGGTTCCAGTCAACGCCGCGTGTACCGCGGTCGCGGCATGGACGGTCACGGTGCTCTTTGCGATGCCCCCGATGAGCGGGCCTGCCCATGCCCAGGTCGATGCGTTCCCGGCCAAGCCGATCCGACTGGTGATTCCGTTTCCACCCGGGGGAAACGTCGACGTCCTCGGCCGGGTGATCGGACGCCAGATGGAAGAGCAGCTGGGCGTGCCGGTCCTGATCGACAACCGGGGTGGCGCCAACGGCATCAACGGGACCGACCTCGTCGCCAAGTCGCAACCCAACGGCTACACCATCCTGAGCACGCCGTTCACCTTTGCCGTCAACCACAGTCTGTACCGGAAGCTGCCCTACGACACCCTCAAGGACTTCTCCCCGATCACCAACCATATCGTCGGTGCAGGCTATGTCATGGTCATCAACGCGGCCCTGCCCGTGAAGTCGGTGCAGGAACTCATTGCCCACGCCAGGACCCGCACAGACCCGCTGCGCTTCAGTTCCGCGGGAGTCGGCAATGGCCAGCACCTCGCGGCCGAGCTGTTCGCGTTGCGCGCCGGCATCCGCATGCTGCACGTGCCCTACAAGGGCGGTGGCCCGGCGCTCGCCGCAGTAGTCAGTGGGGAAACGCACGTACAGTTCCCGTCCGCCGCGCCCGCCGCACCTTTCATACAGGCGGGCAAGATAAGGGCCCTCGGGTTCACCGGCGCTGCACGGGTGACGTCCCTGCCGGATGTACCGACGATCGCCGAGGCTGGCCTCGCAGGCTTCGAATTCGATGCGGGATGGCACGGCTGGCTGGCCCCTGCTGGCACGCCGAAGGCAGTCGTCGATCGTCTGTTCACGGAACTGCGCAAGGCGGTCGCCACGCCGAAGCTGCGCGACTACCTCGTGGGTGCCGGCTACGAATCGCGTGCCGAGAGTCCGGCTGCATTCCGCAAGATCATCGAGCGCGATATCGAGCGATACGCGGAGATCCTGCGCGCGGCGAAGGTCGAGCCGCAGTGAGCATGCCGCGATGCCAGTGATCATCGGGCGCATCGAACCGATCGCGGTCCACCTGCCGCTCGCGCAGCCACTGAAGCGCGCCACCGGCACGACCACGACCGCCGACAACCTGCTGGTGCGCGTCGAGGCGGGCGCAGTCGTCGGCTGGGGGGAGGCCGCAGCCGCGCCGGCGATGACTGGCGAACTGCTGCCCGGCATGGTCGACGCCGTGCGTTTCGTGGCGCCGCTGCTCGAGGGCCGATCGCTCGACGATATCGAGGGCGCCGTTGCCTGCATGGCGCAGGCGCTCTACGGCAATCCCGGCGTGAAGGCGGCCATCGAAGTGGCGTTGTACGACGCGCTGGGAAAGGTGCGGGGCCAGCCCGTCCATGCCTTGCTCGGCAGCGGTCGCCGGGACAGCATACCGGTGCTGCGCTACATCGCTTCCGGCAATACCGATACCGACATCGCCGATGCGGCAAGGCTGCGGGCCGACGGCTGCGTGGCGTTCAAGCTGAAGGTCGGTGCCCGGCAACTGCACGAGGATATCGAGCGCACGCGCGCCGTATGCGCCGTCCTTGGAAAGTCGCTCGCCGACGCGGAGCCTGCCAGGCCCGGGACCGGCGGTGCAGGGTCTGGGTTACTGGTCTGCGCGGACGCAAACCAGGGCTGGACCGAGGCGAATGCGGTGGAATACGTACGCGCGATCAGCGCGACCAGCGTGCTCGACTTCCTCGAGCAGCCGGTGCACGGCGACGACCTCGCCGCCATGGCACGCGTCGCTGCGGCCAGCCCGATCGCGATCGGCTGCGACGAAGGCCTGCGCAGTGCGCGCGACCTGCGCGACCACCAGGCGATCGGTGCAGCGGCCGGGGCCAGCCTGAAGCTCGGCAAGCTCGGCGGACTGCTGGCCACCCGGCGGATGGCGCTGCTGTGCGACAGCCTCGGCATGAAGGTAAACCTCGCGTGCAAGATCGCGGAGGCCGGCGTGGGCACTGCGGCCCTGCTGCACCTTGCCGCGGCGATCCCGTCGCTGCAATGGGGGGTGGCGCTGACCAGTACCTACCTGAGGGACGACATCCTCGTGCAGCCGCTGCAGTATGCGAACGGGCATGTGCAGGTGCCTCGGGGTCCAGGGCTTGGGGTCGAGGTGGACGAGGAACGGGTACGGGCCTTCGCCGCCTGATCCCCGTTCCGCCAGAGCCGTGCTGCGGCGACTCCACGGCCGACGGTGCGGTCGTGGAGCACCGACTGCAACGCCTTCAGTCAGGCCGGATATTGGCCTCGCGCCCGATGCGGCGATACAGCTCGATATCTTCGCGCATGAACGTCGCGAAGGCCGCAGGCGTCTCGAAATGCACCGCGATCCCCTGGGTTGCGAGTTTCGCCTTGACGTCGTCGCGGCCGGACATCTTCTGCAGCGCGTTGCCGAGCGCCACCAGCACCGTCTTCGGCGTGCGCTGAGGCGTCAGGATACCGTACCACTGGGTCATCTCGAGCCCGGGCATGCCCGCTTCGGCGGTGGTCGGCATGTTCGGTGCGAGCGGGTGGCGCTGCTTTGCAGCCATCGCCAGGCCGCGCATCCGGCCCGAGCGCATGTGCGGATCGGCGTTGATCATGTTGAGGACCATCATGTGGACCTCGCCTGCGACCAGCGCGGCCACGGCACCGCCACCGCTCTTGTACGGCACGTGGATCACCTTGGTGCCCGCCAGCGAGTTGAACAGCTCGCCGCCGAAATGCGTGGTACCTGCAGTGCCGCCAGAACCGAAGTTGAACTTGCCCGGGTTCGCCTTCGTCAGCGCAACCAGTTCCATCAGCGTCTTCACCGGGACCGACGGATGCACGACCACGGCGTTGTCGACCAGGCCGACACGGCTGATCGGGATGAAATCCTTCAGCAGGTCGTACGGCACCTTGTCGCGCAGCGCGGTGGAAATCGTATGGTTGTTCCCGAGCATGCCGATCGTGTAGCCGTCGGGCGTCGCGCGAGCCAGGATGTCTGCCCCGATCATGCCGCTCGCCCCTGCACGGTTGTCGATCACGAGCTGCTGGCCCATGTCTTCGCCGAGGTACTGGGACACCACCCGGGCGACCGGATCGTAGGACCCACCGACCGCGAAGGGCACGATCAGTCGGATCGGGCGGTCAGGGTACTTCTGGGCCGCTGCGGGTGTCGCCGCCACCACGCTGCTGGAAAGCAGCAAGCCGGCCGCCAGCCGGATCGTCGGACTTTCGAACACGGACTCCTCCTGTGCGGCTGCACCACTGCGGGAGGTCACTGCCCGGCATGCCGGGCGCGACCTTTCTCAGCGCATGATCTTGCCCGCGGCCCGGGACAGGGTCAAGCGTCGAGCTTGAGCAGTCTTCCGGCCGTGCCGCGAAGGATCATCGTGCGGTCACTGTCGCTCAGGCCCGGAACCTCCATCAGCGATTCGATCGGCTGCGCCAGTCCCATCTTGAAGCAGTAGTCGCTGCCAATCATCACCCGGTCGGGTCCTACTGTATCGAACAGGAATCGCAGCACCGCGGGCGAGTGGCCGATCGTGTCGTAGTGGAACCGTCGCAGGTAGGTGCTTGGCGGGTTGGGCAGGTGCAGGCAGGCTGCGTGGTAACCGTGTCCACGGTCCATGCGCGGTGCGATCAGCGGCAGCGCGCCGCCAGCATGCGGCAGGCAGACCTCGAGTTGCGGAAAGGTGTCGAGCACGCCACCGAAGATCAGGTGCCCGGCGGCCAGTGCATTCTCGAAGGGATTGCCGAGGAGATTGCGGAAGAAGTAGGGCTCGAGGCGATCGAACCCGACCTGCCGCACCGGATGCAGGAACAGCGGCAATCCGAGCGCCTGGATGCGCTCGTACACCGGGAACAGGCTGCGGTCCGACAACTCCTGCCGACCGGTATTGGTGCCGAAGTAGACACCGCGGATGCCCGGCAGCGCGGCGGCGCGTTGCAGTTCTTCGATTGCACGCTCGGGATGGTTCAACGGCAGCGTCGCCAGGCCAACAAGCCGCCCGGGGTGTGCGAGGTGTGCGGCGCTCGCAGCGTCGTTGAAGGCGCGGGCGAGGGCTGTCGCAAAGTCCGCGTCGTCGAAGTAGGCCATCGGCTGGGTGAGCGACAGCGCCTGCCATTGCACGCCCTGCCGGTCCATCGCTGCCAGCCGCAGCGAGAGGTCGGTGAATTCCGGCGTGATCGGCCCGGACGGGATGTCTCCGGGCACGTGGATGAGCGGGCCGGCGGCACCAGGTTCGTAACGGGCACCGTGGCGCAAGCCGTCGTCGATGAACAGCCGTACGTAGGCTTCGGGGTAGTAGTGGGCGTGGATATCGACGGTGCCAGAGGTGTCCATTACATCTCCGTTGCGGGGGTTGTCGCGGTAGGAGACAGCAAGCTGCGGCTGTCGTCAATTCGCTACAGGATCCGCCCTCTTACCCAGGTCACCACCACCTCGGCCACGATCACCACCGCGAAGATCGCCAGCAGCACCACCGCCACCCGGTCCCACTGAAACAGGTTCATCGCGGTGTTGAGGGCCACGCCGATGCCACCGGCGCCGACCAGCCCGAGCACGGCCGACTCGCGCACGTTGATATCCCAGCGCAGCAGCACCAGCGCCCAGAACGCCGGCTTCACCTGCGGCCAGTAGCCGAACACCAGCAGGCTCGGCCAGGGCGCGCCGCTCGCCTTCAGCGCCTCGACCGGGCCCCGGTGCGCTTCTTCGAGCGCCTCGCCGAGCAGCTTGCCGACGAAGCCGATCGAGCGGAACGCGATCGCCAGCGTACCGGCCAGCGCGCCGGGGCCGAACACCGCGATGAACAGCAGCGCCCAGACCAGCGAGTTCACCGAGCGGCTGGTCACCAGCGCCAGCTTGGCCAGGGTGTTCACGGTGCGCGATGGCATCACGTTGTTGGCGGCGAGCAGGCCGAGCGGCACCGCCAGCAGCACCGCGATCACCGTGCCGAGCGTCGCCATGTGCAGCGTCTCGACCAGCGCCGCATGCACCGATGCCGGGTAGTGCGCATAGGCCGGCGGCCACATCCGCACGAGCAGGTCCTGCACCTGCGCCGGCGCATCCCACAGGAACTCCGGTATCACCTCGACCGTGCCGAGCGAGAGCACGAAGGCCGCGACCACGAAGAAATACACCGCGAAGCGCGCGAGCCGTTCGCCCGGCGTGAAGCGCTGCCACTCGCGGCGGATGCCCGATCCGGGCAGTGCTGCGCGGTCGGCCTGGTAACTTGCGCCAGTTGCCGGCACTGCGTTGTCGGGGTCAGACCCCATTTTCGGTTCACCCACCGCGCGGCTCCCGTCCATCCCGGGCCACTTCGCCACGCGTCCCATCGCCGAAGATCCGCTTCACCTGGTTCGACAGGATCTCGCACAGGAACACCACCGCGACGATCGCGATCAGGATCGCGCACACCACGTCGTAGTCGAAACGCTGGAACGCGACGAACAGCGGCGCGCCGATACCGCCCGCGCCGACGATGCCGACCATCGTCGAGTTGCGTACGTTCGAATCGAACTGATAGGTCGAGAAGCCGATGAAGCGCGCCGCCACCTGCGGCAGCACGCCGAACACGATCACGTTCATGAACGACGCGCCGGTGGCGCGTACCGCCTCGACCTGCTTGAGCGAGATCTCCTCGATGGCCTCGGCAAAAAGCTTGGCGATGAAGCCGACCGAGGCGATCACCAGCGCCAGGATGCCGGCCAGCGCACCGAAGCCGACCGCCTTCACGAAGATGATCGCCACGATCACCGGATGGAAGGTGCGGCAGAGCGCGATCACCGCCCGCGCCGGCCAGTTCACCCAGGCCGGCATCAGGTTGCGCGCGGCGAGGAAGCCGATCGGCAGCGACAGCACGATGCCGCCGACCGAGGCCAGCACCGCGATCTCCAGGCTTTCCTTCAGCCCCTTGAGCACGGCCTCCCAGCGCGAGAAGTCGGGCGGGAACATGCGGTCGAAGAAGCGCGCGGCCTGCTCCAGCCCGGTGACGAAGCGCGCCCAGGTGAAGTCGAGCAGCGAGGCTGCATATACGACGTAGAGGAGCGCTGCCAGCCAGCCGATGCGCGCGAGCCAGTCAGGCTCGAACGCACGGCGCGGGCCACCTCGCACTGCCTCGCTCACGCGAGCCAGCCCTCGCCACCGTAGATCTGCTTGAGGTGTTCGTCGGTCAGTGCCGTGGCCGGCCCGTCGAACACCACGCGTCCGCCCGACATGCCGATGATGCGGGACGCGAAGCGGCGCGCGAGCTCGACATCGTGCATGTTCACGATCACCGGGATGCCGCGCTGCGCGCACAGCCCGCGCATCAGCTCCATCACCTCGACCGAGGTCTTCGGGTCGAGCGACGAGGTCGGCTCATCGGCCAGCAGCAGTCGCGGTTGCTGCATCAGCGCGCGCGCGATGCCCACCCGCTGCCGCTGCCCGCCAGACAGCGCATCGGCGCGTACCTTCGCGAAGTCCGCCAGCCCGACCGCCTCGAGCAGTTCGAACGCACGGTCGATGTCTGCCTGCGGAAAGCGCCGCAGCCACGCCCGCAGCGCACCGACATGGCCGAGGCGCCCGCACAGCAGGTTCTCGATCACGGTCAGGCGTTCGACCAGGTTGTATTCCTGGAACACCATGCCGATACGCCGGCGCGCCAGCCGCAGCGACCGGCCGCGCAGCGCGGTCAGGTCTTCGCCGTCGAGCAGCACCTGCCCGCCCGACGGCTCGACCAGCCGGTTCACGCAGCGGATCAGCGTGCTCTTGCCGGTGCCCGACGGGCCGATGATCGCGGTGAGCCCGGTGCCGGCGATCGACAGGTCGAGCGCGTGCAGCACCGGCTTGCCGCGCACATACGACTTCTGCAGCCCGCGCAGCTCGAGGGCTGCGACGGGCGCAATGTCACCCGCAGCACCGACCCCCGCACCGGCCCCCGCGATAGCCTCGCTCAACACCCCCTCACTTCGGCGCCGCCTTGGCCGCGGCTGCCTTCTGCCGCGCCGCCTCTTCCCGCTTGGCCAGCGCATCGAAGGCCTGGCTGCCGAACGACTCGCCGCTGGCTTCGGCTACCCGGCGTACGTCGGCCCATTCCTTCGCATAGGTGACCGGCACGAAACGGTCGGCGCCGTCGAACGCCTTCTGCATCGGCTCCGGGAAGCGGAAGTCGTAGAAGCACTTCAGCATCTGGTCGCGGAACTTCGGCTCCAGGTCGTGCGCGTAGGCGAACGACGAGGTCGGGAACGGATTGCTCTGCCAGATCACCCGGAACTCGCTCTCCTTGATCACGCCGCGGTCGGCCATTCGCTCGTAGACGTCAGAGGCGACCGGAGCCGCATCGAAGTCGCCCGAACGTACGCCCAGCACCGAACGGTCATGGCCGCCGGAGAACTGCACCTTGTAGTCCTTGTCCGGGGTGATGCCCAGCGCCGGGAACAGCGCGCGCGGTGCCAGGTTGCCCGAGTTGGACGACGGCGAGGTGTGCGCGATGCGCTTGCCCTTCAGGTCGGCCATGGTCTTGATCGGGCTGTCGGCGCGCACCAGCAGCAACAGCCGGTAGTTCTGGAAGCCCTTGGCATCGCCCTTTACCGCGAACGGCACCGCACCGGCCAGGTTCACCGCGAACGCGGTCGGCCCGGTCGAGAAGCCGCCCACATGCAGCCGGCCCGAGCGCATCGCCTCTACCTGCGCCGCATTGCTCTGCACCTGGAAGAACACCACCCGCTTGCCGGTGCACTTGCCCAGGTAGTCAGTGAACGGACGGAACACACCCTCGTAGACGGCGGGGTCTTCCACCGGGGTATAGGTGAAGACGATGGTGTTCGGCGTGCGCAGCCGCTTCGGGTCGGTCGGCGTGTCGGCGACCAGGTCCTTGTTCGCATCGCAGTAGTTCGCGTCGAGTTCGCCGCGGAACGGACAGTCGGGCTGGGCGAGGGCGGCCGGGGCGGTGGCCAGCATCGGGAACAGCAGGGCGCCGAGCAGGGCGGTGAAGACCGAGGTGCGGAGCAGGGCGCGGCGCAGCAGGCCGGCGCGGGCGGGCGGGGTCATGCGATTCCTCCTGAGTGGGATCCGGTCGCGCTGCAGATGGCGCGCGGCGTAGCTTATAACGTTCGACTTCCCTCGAGGGTGTTGGCATTGTCTCCAATATGAAGGCGCTGGAACGCGTACGCACCCGGGTTAACCTGTCGGGCACTCCCTTCGCGGAACTGGTGCTGTGGCGTCTCCCGGTGCCGCTCTCCGGCTGCACCCACCGCTTCAAGTACCGCCCCGACATCGAAAGGTGGAATCGTGAAAACGGTAACCCTTGATATCAGATCACCTGCCGTGGCCATGGCCGACTTCACCCAGGCCTGGAAGACCGGCAAGGGCGCGCGTGCGGCGCGGATCAGCTTCGCGGCACCCGAGTTGCTCTGGCAGGTGCTCACCGCTAGACGCTGGGAACTGCTGAAGGCAATGTGTGGCGCTGGCCCGATGTCCATCCGCGAGGCAGCCCGCCGAGTCGATCGTGACGTGAAGGCCGTGCACGGGGATGTCACCGCGTTGATCGAGGCGGGCATCCTGTGCCGGGCTGATGGCGGCGGCATCGAATTCCCCTACGAGGCGGTGAAGGTCGAATTCCTTCTCGAGGCAGCATGAACGTCGTCATCCTCGCTGCCGGACAAGGCAAGCGCATGCGGGCGGGGTCATGCGATTCCTCCTGAATGGGATCCGGTAGCGCTGCGGACGGCGCGCGGCACCGCTTAACCGGGCCGCAAACGGTGTGCTAGCGTCCTGTGATTGCATCTGCTTGCGCGAAACGCTAGCATTACTCGATGAACGCACGGCATCGCAAGACGCTCGCGTCGATCTTTTCTCGCCCGACCCCGGCGTCGATTCCATTCGCCGACATCGAAGCGTTGATCGTTGCGCTGGGCGGCTCGGTGACCGAGCGCGCCGGTTCCCGGGTGAAGATCGTGCTGAAGGAGGGCCATTGGCATTGCCATCGTCCTCACCCCGGCAAGGAGGCGCGTCGCTACCAGGTAGAAGAAGCCCGCGAGCTGCTCATACGCGCAGGAGTCGCACCATGAACACCATGACCTACAAGGGATACACCGCCCGCGTCGAGTTCGACGAGCGCGATGGCATCTTCGTCGGACGCGTCCTCGGGCTGCGCACCATCATCAGCTTCCATGGCGAAACCGTGAAGGAACTGCGCAGCGCGTTCGCGGCATCCGTGGACGAGTTCCTCGCCGACTGCAAGGAAAACGGGCTCCGGCCCGAGAAGCCCGCGTCCGGCAAGCTCATGTTGAGGGTACCGCCTGAAGTGCACGGCGCCGCCCTGGTCGCCGCCCAGGCTGCCGGCAAGAGCCTGAATCAATGGGCATCCGAAGTGCTGGAGGAAGCCGCCCAAGGGTGAATTCTCCTGCAATATCCCCTACGGTCGCCGAATCCCGCATGCTAGATTCTGCAACATGAACGTCGTCATCCTCGCTGCCGGACAAGGCAAGCGCATGCGCTCCGCGCTGCCCAAGGTGCTGCATCCCCTCGGCGGCATCCCGCTGCTGGCCCACGTGATCGAGCAGGCGCGCCAGCTCGACCCGGTGCGCATCGTGGTGGTCTACGGCCACGGCGGCGAGCAGGTGCCCGATGCCCTAAAGGACCAGCCCGATCTCCTGTTCGCGCGCCAGTCCCAGCAGCTCGGCACCGGCCACGCCGTGCAGCAGGCGCTGCCGCACCTCGACCGCGCCCACCCGGTGCTGGTGCTGTACGGCGACGTGCCGCTGACCCGCGCGTCCACGCTCGAGCGGATGCGTCTGGCCGACGACAACCAGGTCAAGCTGCTGACGGTGAAGATCGACGACCCGAAAGGGTATGGACGCATCCTGCGCAACAGCAAGGATGCGGTGATCGGCGTTGTCGAAGAAAAAGACGCGAACGACAGGCAGCGCCAGATCCGCGAAGTGAACACTGGCATCCTGTGCGTGCCCGGCAAGAAGCTGGGCCAGTGGCTGGCCGACATCGACAACGACAACGCCCAGGGCGAGTACTACCTGCCCGACGTGATCCGCCTGGCGGTGGCAGACAAGGTGCCGGTGATCACCGAGCAGCCCGACGAGATCTGGGAGACGCTCGGCGTCAACAGCAAGGCCCAGCTCGCCCAGCTCGAACGCATCCACCAGTTCGAGATCGCGCGTGGCCTGCTCGAGGCCGGCGTCACCCTGCTCGACCCGTCGCGGTTCGACGTGCGCGGCCAGCTCGCCTGCGGCGTCGACGTGACGATCGATGTCGGCTGCGTGTTCGAAGGCACGGTGAAGCTCGCCGACGGCGTGAGCGTCGGCCCGCACTGCGTGATCCGCAACGCGACCATCGGTGCCGGTACCCGCGTCGAGGCGTTCAGCCATATCGACGGCGCGAGCGTCGGCGCCCGCGCGCGCATCGGCCCGTATGCCCGGCTGCGTCCGGATGCGGCGCTGGCCGACGAAGTGCACATCGGCAACTTCGTCGAAGTGAAGGCGAGCACCCTGGGCGCGCGCAGCAAGGCCAACCACCTCGCGTATGTCGGCGACTCGGTGGTCGGGCGCGACGTGAACATCGGCGCCGGCACCATCACCTGCAACTACGATGGCGCGAACAAGCACCGCACGGTGATCGAAGACGACGTGCACATCGGGTCGGACGTGCAGCTCGTCGCGCCGGTGAAGGTGGGCAAGGGCAGCACCGTCGGCGCCGGTACCACGGTGTGGCAGGACGTGCCGTCGGGCGGGCTGGTGGTGAACCCGAAGCAGCAGGAGCATCGGGCGGGGTGGCAGAGGCCGAAGAAGGGGAAGTAGTGGGGCGCAAGGCAGTGTTCTTCCCGTCGTAGCCGATGGCTTCATCGGCGCACGATGAGCGCATGAGAACTGCTCCTGCTGTCACACCCTGCCCACTCTCCGGCTCTTGCGAGTGCTGTAGCTCGCAGGCTACAATGCACCGTGCGCGTCGAGAAAACCGACGAGTACCGTGACTGGATCGATGGCCTGAAGGATGTCAAAGGCAGGGCCCGCATCCTCATGCGGGTGGATCGACTGATCCACGGTAATCCAGGCTCTCATCGCAACCTGAAGCACGGCGTGTCCGAACTGAAGGTGGACTACGGTCCTGGGTACCGGATCTACTATGCGAAGCGCGAGGAGCGACTTCTGCTGCTCCTGGCCGGTGGAGACAAGTCCACGCAAGCGAGGGATATCGTCCGCGCGATACGTCTCGCGCTTGAACATGGAGAGTAGCGGAATGCGTGTCGCTGCCCGCAAGAAGCCCCGGAACTCGAATTCCTCGCCCTACGACGTGGCGGAACATCTTCGCTCGCCGGAGGAAATGGCCGCCTATCTTGATGCGTGGCTTGTCGAGGCTTCGGACGACGTCTCCGGCATTGCAAGGGCGCTTGGCGACATCGCTCGCGCGAAGGGGATGAGCCAGGTCGCGAAGGAAACAGGACTGAGCCGGGAAAGCCTGTATCGCGCGCTGAGCGAAGGCGGGAACCCGAGCTTTGCAACCGTGCTGAAGGTTGCCCGTGCGCTGGGCCTGCGCTTGCATGCGCAGGCGGCGTGAGAAGGCCAGGCAGTGCGAGTGCTTCGGTGGTGATGGTGTGTGCGCTGAGCCAGTTCCTAGCGGTCCGCCATCGCGCGTAAGCTGGTGGCAGCGACCAAAGAAGGGGGAGTAAGTGTCTGGTGGTGGCTGAACCTGGGCGCGAAGGAGCGCGGCAGTTCGCGCAGCATTGTCGTTCCACCCCTCTTCATGTTAGCGAACATGCTAACATGTCGTCTGCATGTTTTCTGTCGAGTACTACCACTCGAACGTCCTCGCGGATGTCGAGTCATGGCCGGTTGACGTGCTTGCCGACTATGCGCGGCTGGTCGAGTTGCTCGTAGAGCACGGTCCTGATCTCAGGCTTCCGTATTCACGAAGCATGGGGCAGGGGCTGTTCGAACTGCGGCCTCACGGTCGCTCCGGTGCGGGTCGGGCCATGTATTGCTTCGTGGTCGGCAAGCGCATAGTCGTCGTGCATGCCTTCCTCAAGAAGACGCGGCAGACGCCGGATTCAGACCTCAAGATCGCCCGCAGGCGGATCAAGGAGTTGCGGAATGGCTGAACTGAAACACGTTCCCGTCGAACACGATCACCAGGCCTTCCTCGCGAAGGCGAGCAAGCGCACGGGTTTCAATGAAGCCTATGCTTCGCTCGAGTTCGAGTATCAGATCGTCAGCCAGCTGCTCAAGGCGCGCACCCGGGCGGGGCTCACGCAGGAAGCGGTCGCCATGCGCATGGGCACGACCAAGAGTGCAGTGTCGCGGCTGGAATCTGCTGGCAAGCACGCGCCGTCATTGGGAACGCTGAAGCGATACGCCGAAGCGGTAGGCTGCGAGTTGCAGGTCAGGCTCGTGCAGCGGTGATGCGTCCATACCGAGCGTGAAGATGCGATCCACATCATCTCCTTCAGGAAAGCCACGAAGCGTGAAGCAACGCGCCTCTTCCGCTAGCTCCCGAACCGACCGGGCGCGTCTGCACGACGCCGACCGTCCGGGCGTGCCGTCGAGCGACCATCCGGAAGCGGATGTCGCCCATGTGGTTCGCGGCATCGTCAGGCAGGGCCTGAAGCCGCTGCCGGCGAAGGCGCTCGTGTCCCTGCGCGTCGACCAGGACGTGCTCGACTGGTTCAAGGCCCAGGGCCCGGGCTACCAGACACGGATCAACGCGGTGCTCAAGGCCTTCCGCGACGCATCGAGCTGAAGCTCACCGCCCGCGACCCTCACGTCCGACCAGACGCACAACACTCACTCCGCCTTGATCCCCGCCTCCCGCGCGAACTGCTCGGGCGTGCAGCCTATCGGCTGGAAGCCGGCCTTCTGCGACGGCTCGCGGATCTCCGGCAACTGAAGGCCGTCGACATCGAGTTTCGATCTGGGCACGATGTTTTGCGGGATGGATGGACAAGGGTGGGATCAATAGCTTTACGCAATGGCTCCCACGGTCCTGCGTCAAGGTGGTTTCAGGCTGTTCTTCTTTTCCCTTGAAGAACCCAGGATGCACGTCCATGTCTCGCACCCGGATGGTGAGGCAAAGTTCTGGTTGCGACCGGAAATCGCTCTTGCCACGTCGATCAGTCTCAATGATCGCCAACTGCGCACCGTGCGAGCTATCATTGAAGCACACGCAGCGGAGATCGAAGATGCCTGGCGGCGGCACTTCAAAGGTTGAACTCACCCACGTCTCGGGTCACGGCCTCTGGCTCATGATCGATGACGAGGAACTCGCCCTGCCGTTCGATCAGTTCCCCTGGTTTCGCGACGCCACCATCGCGCAGCTGTCGGTGATCGAACGGCCGAGCCCCGACCACCTGCACTGGCCGTTGCTGGACATCGACCTCACGGTGCCGTCGATCCGCAACCCGGCGGCATGGCCTCTGGTTGCACGGTAGGATCCATCACCACCGGTCAGGCGCGCCGTGTCTGCTTCAACACATGCGCCCGAAGAACAACGCTCACTCCGCCTTGATCCCCGCCTCCCGCGCGATCTTCGTGAACCGCGCGATGTCCTCGCGCACCTGCTGCGCGAACTGCTCCGGCGTGCTGCCGATCACCTGGAAGCCCGCTTTCTGCAGCGGCTCGCGGATCTCCGGCAACTGCAGCGCGCGCACGCCTTCGCGGTGCGTCGCATCGACGATCGCCTTCGAGGTGCCCGCCGGCAGGAACAGCCCGAACCACGCGCTCGCGGTATAGCCCGGCAGCCCGGCCTCGGCGAAAGTGGGGATCTCGGGCGCGATCGCGATCCGCTGCGTCGAGCCCATCGCCAGCGCGCGCAGCCGCCCGCTGCGCAGGTGGGGCAGGGTCGACTGCGGTGCGTCCAGCCCGGCCATCACCTCGCCCGAAAGCAGCGCGGTGGCCGCCGGTGCACTGCCCTTGTAGGGCACATGGTTCATCCGCATGCCGGCCAGCGCGTTCAAGGCCTCGGTGGCGAAATGCGGATAGCTGCCAACGCCGAAGCTCGCATAGGTGATCTCGCCCGGGCGCTTGCGCGCCAGCGCGACCAGCTCCTTCACCGACTTCACCGGCAGCGACGGATGCACGAACAGCGCGAACGGTGCATCGGCGAGGTTGGTGACCGGGATCAGGTCACGGATCGCGTCGTAGGGCAGCTTCGCGTACATCGCCGGTGGCGTGGCGACATGGCCGACCGCGCCGAACAGCATCGTGTAGCCATCAGCGGGCGCACGCACGACGAAGTCCACGCCGATGGTGCCGGCAGCACCCGGGCGGTTCTCGATCACGAACGGCTGGCGCAGCTGCTCGGCCATCTTCTGCATGATCGGCCGCGCGACGAAGTCGGGGTTGCCACCGGCCGGCGTCGGGATGATGATGCGCACGGGCTTCGACGGCCAGGCGGGCGTGGCAACCTGCGCGGCCGTCGGTGTGGCGACACCCGCGAACAGCAGCGCGATGCCGGCCAGGCCAGTGCCGAGGCGCAGCGCGGCAGGCGCCATGAGGAACGTCCGGGGCAACATCAATTCCATCGGTGTCTCCTCCTGCTTTTCTTGTAGTGCCGCCATCATAAACGACGACAACAGCGCAACGGAGGAGCGACCCATGACACGGGCGCGAGTGGATGAGGTGATCGGCCAGGGCATGCATCGCTTCCTGGGCGACGGCGTGCATTACCGTGACCTGCTCGACATCCGGGCAGCCATCGACGACTGGTCGCAGTGGTGCGCGACCTGGTCGCGGTTCGGCGACGCCGCCGAGCGGCGCGGCCGCACCGCCGAAGACCACGGCCATGTACGCACCGCCGCACGCGAGTACGCCCGCGCAGCGCTCTACTTCCACTACGCGCAGAACCTCTACTACGACGACCCGCAACTCAAGCGCACCGTGCACGACCGCAAGGTCGCGGTGTTCGCGCGCGCCGCACCGATGCTGTCACCGCCGCTGCAGCCGGTGAGCATCCCGTTCGACGGCATCGAGATGCCGGCCTACCTGCGGCTGCCCGCCGGAGTATCGAAGCCACCCGTCGTGATCCTGCTCGGTGGCCTCGACACCACCAAGGAAGACTACATGGTGGTCAACGACCTCTGCGTCGAGCGCAGACTGGCGACGCTCGCCTTCGACGGCCCCGGCCAGGGCGAGACGCTGTTCCGCATGCCCTGGCGCCGCGACTTCGAGCAGTGCGTGATCGCCGTGCTCGACTTCCTCGAGCAGTGCCCGCAGATCGACGCCGGACGCATCGGCATCATCGGCCGCAGCACCGGTGGTTACTACGCACCGAAGGCCGCGTCGATGGACACGCGCATCCGCGCCGCGGTGGCCTGGGGCGCGATGTACCACCTGCGCAACCTGGCGAGCATCCCGCGCGCGACGCTCGACGGCTTCGTCTACGTCAGCGGCTCGCGCTCGGTGGAAGAGGCGCGCACGTTCTTCGAGTGCATCGACCTCGAGGGTGCGGCGGCGAAGATCCGCTGCCCGCTGCTGATCGTGCATGGCGGGCTGGACACCATCACCCCGATGGAGAACGCCACCCGGATGGCAGCCGAGGCGGGCGGCACGGTGGAGACGCTGATCTGGGAGGACAGCGGGCACTGCTGCCACGACCGCTCGCACATCGTGCGGCCGGCGATGGCGGATTTCATGTGCAGGTGGTTGTAGCGGGGTAGGTCCTGCAAGATGGCAAAGCGACTCTTTCCTGAGACTAAAGCCCTGGTCACCATATGCCAGCGCCACAAGATCAGCCGCTTGTCGTTGTTCGGCTCGACACTGAAGGGTACCGCCCGCCCGGACAGCGATATCGATCTGCTGGTCGAGTTCGAGCCGGGTGCGAGGATTACCTTGCTGGACATGGCCCAGATAGAGATCGAACTTTCGACGCTGCTGGGTGGCCGCAAGGTCGATCTGCGGACGGCAGGGGATCTCAGCCGGTTCTTCAGGGATGAAGTCGTCCGCACCGCAGAGCCGCAGTATGTCGCCGGGTACGCCGGCGTCACGGAATCCTGATCTCAACAAACGCGCCTGGTGCGAGGCGCTCGATCGCCGCGACCACGAGAGGCACAGCAGGCCTGATGCGAGGCCAATTGGTCGTGCTCAAGACAGCGATCGCGATCTTTCGATCCGAAAGATTCTGCTGATACCGAAGATTCTGATCAGTGGTGATCAGCGCTTCAAACCCTCGGGCCTCGGCAGCTGAAAGCAGATTACCGTTTTCCAGCTGGCCCCAACCACACTCGTGCGCAGTGACCACTCGGTGGTCAGGAAGCACGGCGCGAAGCGGCACCGGGGTTCCCTGATCAAAAAGGATGTACATCTACGCAGGAGCGAGCAAGCCGTGAGCGACGTGGTCCAACGCAGCCTTCGCTTGTTCGAGGGTAACTCCTGGAAACCACTCGACGAACTCAGCGACTGAAGCGCCGCCTTCGAGGTTTTCGAACAAGGCTGCTACCGGCACCCGCGTGCCACGAAACACCCAGGCGCCACTGTAGACACCGGGATGGGATTCGACGGCAGCGCATGTCGACCAGTCAATCATCTCGAAATCCTAGCACTTCCTGCTAGCAATAGCCGTCCCGGTGACACTGATGCCCCTCCATCAGCATCGCAATGACCTCCTGCAGGGTGTGCTGAAGCTCGTCCAGCGTGCCGCCCTGGGAGTGGGCGCCTGGGAAGCCAGGGACGAAGCCAACGTAGAGCCGCGTGACCGAGTCCTGTTCAACTACTGCCGAGAGAGTCTTCATTTCGAGGCTCCGGATAACCGCAAAGTCTTTGAGGTCGCAATCTGCGACCTCAAGTCGGCGAACTCGACTCGTGTCAGCGCCCGAAACGCTTTTCCCAGTATCGGGGCCGTCGCCGCTGGTGCGCAACAGCCTCGATGCGCACGCATTCGTCTGTAGCAGAGTAATAGAGCGTGAACGGAAAGCGCCGTAGAGCGAACTGACGCAGGTTCCGGTTTGCAGGGCGTCCGATCAGCGGTTGATCGCAAAGGATATCTTCTGGCCGGCGCGAAGGCTGGCAAATACCTGTTCCGCCGGTATCGCTTCTACCTTGCCTTCGACAATCTCAAGGTGACGGCGTTGCGCTTCTTCAAGCCATGCGCGTTGGACGCTCTCGTCCGCTGGCCCGTCAAGATCCGCGATCAACGACTTGACCAGGTCGGCCTTGTCTTCGCGGCTGAGCGCCCGGATCTGCGTTTCGATGGCTGTGACTGCTGTTGTCATGACGCCCTCCCTCAAGCCTGGTCTGCGACTGCTTGATCCCAACCGGGAAACACCAACACCGCCGGGTGGCACTTGAGCGCGCGCGCCAGAACCTTCGCACGTTCAACGCCCAGGTTCACACGGCCGTTCTCGATTGCCGACAGCGTGGCCTGGGCAATTCCAGTCAGCTCGGAGAGCTGGTTCTGGCTGAGTTCCTGCATCTCACGCAGGATCCGGACCGACTCGCCCGGCGTAACTTCGACGCGCCTGCGCGCGGGACTGAAATCGCTCATTTCAGGACTTTCATCAGAGGTATGCCGAATATCGCACGACGTTCGATCCTGTAGCTTTTTAGGTATGTCCACCACGAACTGTCGCGACCGGCAACGATGGTCCCAGACCCTGCCATCAGGCGCTATCGTCGATTACTATGAGATACGAACCAAAAGTTCCCCCAGCGAGCAAGTCGAAAACTCGACAGACGTCTCATCCCACCAACAACACCCCCGGAGCAGTCTACATTCCGTCGATGGGGTCAAGTCTTGCCTTTTGCGCGAGCGGAGTGATTACCTGCAAACGCCATGGCAAAAGGCGGTGAGGTCATCTGCGGCAAGCGGATGCGTAGAAGCGATCATCGAACGGCGTCGCGGGCACGGGCGATAGCGTCTCGTACGGGAATCCCAGACACTGCCCCGCGCTCCAGCTCGGCCAGGCGCCGCTCTGCTTCAACGGACCACGCGTCCTCAACGTCCGCATTAGCGGCCAGACTCGCCAGCAGCTTGTCAGCCAACTGTGCACGATCCTCCGGAGAAAGAAGGAGCGCCTGTGCTTCAACTTCTGCGATTGATATCGACATCAGTCTCTCCAGTGCAAGACTGGCGCGCTGGCTATTCGATCTGAATCACCAACTCGCGACCACAGGCCTGAGCGTACTTTCTGAGCGTAGCTAACGAAGGGGAGTGCTTTCCAGTCGACAGTGCCCGCTCCAGGCGAGCAACAGACGGTGGGTGGGTACCCATGCGTTCGGCGACTTGTGCCTGCGTAAGTCCCGCGTCGTGCCTCGCCTTCAGAAGTTGATCAAGGAGTTCGCCTTCCTCGCGCTCGATACGATCGACTTCCTTCCTTACGCCCGGGCGGCGAAGCAGCTTCGATACAACCTGCTCATGCGTTCGCATCCTTGACCTCCTTCATGCGCTTGCGCGCGACTTCCACCTCCCGAAGGGGTGTCTTCCGAGACTGAATAACAAATATGTTATTCCAAGACAAGAGGCACGAGGAGGTGTGCCATTCGGACGGCTGACGACGATCCTGCCCGCCCCCCGCCGCAGGCGCTATCATCAATAACCATGCAAAACCCCCCAAAACTCCCCACCCACACCCCGCCCACCCACCCCTGCCGCCCCTTCGGCAGCCCGTCGGCCTGACCCCCCATGTGCGGTATCGTCGGCGGCACAGCCTCCCGTGACATCGTCCCCGTCCTCGTCGAGGGCCTGCGTCGCCTCGAGTACCGTGGCTACGACTCCTGCGGCGTGGCCGTCCACCACGCCGGCCAGCTCCAGCGCACACGCAGCACGCACCGCGTCGCCGAGCTGAAGGCGCAGGTCGAGGCCGAGGGCGTGGCCGGCAGCACCGGCATCTCGCACACCCGCTGGGCGACGCATGGCGCGCCGAGCACCACCAACGCCCACCCGCACTTCTCCAGCGGCGAGATCGCGGTGGTGCACAACGGCATCATCGAGAACTACGAACAACTGCGCAGCGAGCTGCAGGCGCTGGGCTACGTGTTCGAATCGCAGACCGACACCGAGGTGATCGCGCACCTGGTGCGCCACCTCTACAAGGGCGACCTGTTCGAAGCCGTGCAGGCCGCGGTGGCCCGCTTCCGCGGTGCGTATGCCATCGCCGTGTTCGCGAAGGCCGAGCCGCACCGCCTGTGCGGCGCCCGCTTCGGCTCACCGCTGGTGCTGGGCGTGGGCACCGGCGGCGAGCACTTCCTCGCTAGCGACGCGCTCGCACTGTCGGGCACCACCGACCGCATCGTCTACCTCGAGGAAGGCGACCTCGCCGACCTGCGTCCCGAGGGCTACCGCATCGTCGACCGCGAGGGCCGCACCGTCGAGCGCGAAGTGCGCACCGTGGCGGCCGAGGCGGCCGAGGCCGAGCTCGGCACCTACCGCCACTACATGCAGAAGGAGATCTTCGAGCAGCCGCGCGCGATCTCCGACACGCTGGAGGCGGTCGGCGGTATCGACCCCGGCCTGTTCGGCCCAGCCGCGGCGTCGGTGCTGCCGGCGGTGGAGGGCGTGCTGATCCTCGCCTGCGGCACCAGCTACTACGCCGGCTGCGTCGCGAAGCAGTGGATCGAATCGATCGCCCGGCTGCCGGTGCAGGTGGAGATCGCCAGCGAGTACCGCTACCGCGACTCGGTGCCCAACCCGCGCGCACTGGTGGTGACCATCTCGCAGTCGGGCGAGACCGCCGACACCCTGGCCGCGCTCAAGCATGCGCGCGACCTGGGACACACGCACACGCTGGCGGTGTGCAACGTCGCCACCAGCGCGATGGTGCGCGAGACCACGATGCGCTTCCTCACCCGCGCCGGGGTGGAGATCGGCGTCGCCTCGACCAAGGCCTTCACCACGCAACTGGTCGCGCTGTACCTGCTGGCCAACACGCTGGCCAAGGCCCACGGCCGGCTCGATGATGCCGCCGAGCACGACGCCATCACCGCACTACGCCACCTGCCGGCCGCGGTGCAGACCGTGCTGGCCCTGGAGCCGGCGATCGTCGAATGGAGCGAGACCTTCGCCACCAAGGAAGACGCCCTGTTCCTCGGCCGCGGCCTGCACTACCCGATCGCCCTGGAAGGCGCGCTCAAGCTGAAGGAGATCAGCTACATCCACGCCGAGGCGTATCCGGCCGGGGAGCTCAAGCACGGCCCGCTGGCGCTGGTGACCTCGGCGATGCCGGTGGTGACGGTGGCCCCGAACGACGCGCTGCTCGAAAAGCTGAAGAGCAACATGCAGGAGGTGCGTGCGCGCGGCGGGGAGCTGTACGTGGTGGCGGATGGGGATACGCAGATCACGGACAGCGAGGGGGTGAGGGTGATACGGATGCCGGAGCACTATGGTGACTTGTCACCGATATTGCATGTGGTGCCGCTGCAGTTGTTGGCGTATCACACGGCCCTTGCCAGGGGGACGGATGTGGATAAGCCCAGGAATTTGGCTAAGTCGGTGACGGTGGAGTAGAAGACCATAATGAGGCGCGCTGGGCGGTGATCTTGACCGATCCACGCATAGCTCCATACTGGTGCCAGTGCACTTGAGGACGCTGAATGTCTGACGCGCGTTATGGTTGGAGCTCGAACTTCCCTACCTTTCGAGCGGCGGAGCCACGGCTAGTACGCGGGCGATTGCAAGAATTTTTGCCTGATGTCGACGCCTCACAAGTTAGGGCATGGGACGACAGCATCCCGAAGCTCCAGCGGGAAGTAGGCGAGTCACTTGACGCGTACGCTCATGCAGCGCAATACAGTGCAATTCTTGAGTATCAGTTGCCGCTCGAGTTTCGGCGGCCCGACGTATTGCTGTTGGTCGGTAGCGCTGTAATCGTGTTGGAACTCAAGGGCAAAGAGACTCCGTCGCAGGCTGACCTCGATCAAACGGCAGCCTACGCACGAGATCTTCGCGCATACCATCGCGACTGTGATGGTCGCCCCGTCTATGCGGTGGTCGTACCTACGCGCGCCAAGGGGTATGGAGGCGAGCGAGACGGCGTACATATCGCGGGACCCGATGCGATCGACGCGCTCATCGCGAACTTCTCGGATGTGCGTGATCAGCCGCAACTCTCTGCAGAGGCATTCCTTGACGCCGCGGCGTATCGACCTTTGCCAACGCTTGTACAGGCAGCGCGCGAGCTCTTCACCACGGGTACGCTGCGGGATATCTGGCGAGCACGTGCCAACACGGATCCCGCCGTCAACCAAATCGAGATCATCATTCGTGGTGCTGCCGCTGCAAAGCGCCGGCGCCTCATCTTGCTTACGGGTGTTCCCGGAGCTGGAAAAACGCTCGTAGGGCTGCGGCTAGCGCATGCTCATTATCTCGATGACCTCGCGGTTGCGCGTGCGGATGGTCATAAACCCACTGCCCCTGCAGTCTTCTTGTCGGGGAATGGCCCGCTTGTACAAGTACTGCAGTATCAGATGAAGCAGGCCGGCGGTGATGGGAAGACCTTCGTCCGTGACGTGAAGGGCTATGTCCAAGCCTACAGCCGTCCAAAGGCACCTGTGCCGGCAGAACACGTGCTGATCTTTGACGAAGCGCAGCGCGCGTGGGATGCGGACATGGTGGCCGCTAAAGGCCACACGGATAGTAAGCGTTCCGAGCCAGAGCATTTCGTGCAGTTTGCCGAGCGCATTCCGGAATGGTGCACGATCGTCGGCCTCATTGGCACTGGGCAAGAGATCCATCTTGGCGAAGAAGGCGGACTTTCGCTCTGGCGCAAAGCTGTCGAAGAGAGCGGAGTGCCTGACGATTGGGAGGTTCATGGAGCCCCGCAGATCGCGTCACTGTTCGCAGGAAGTACCGTCCCGTTCGTCGCCTCCCCCGCCCTCACACTCGACACGGAGATTCGCTTTCATCTTGCGAAAGATGTCCATCCGTTCGTGGATGCAGTTCTGCGTGGTGACTCCGACGTGGCGCGGCAGCATATCGCTCACCTCGCCAGCCACGACTTTCACCTTCGGATGACTCGTGACCTGGATACTGCAAAAGCCTACCTTCGAGAACGGTACGCCGAGCATAAACTGGCCCGATTCGGGCTAGTAGCTTCCTCGCGTGACAAGGACCTTATCCACTTCGGCGTTCGCAACGACTTCAACTGGACGAAGAATGTGAAGGTAGGGCCATGGTACGTAGACGGTGACGGAAGCCCGGTATCTTGCCGCCAGTTGGAAGAAGTGGTGACCGAGTTTGCGGCGCAGGGCCTTGAACTCGATGCAGCGCTTCTTTGTTGGGGTAGCGATCTCGTACGCGAGCAGAGCGGTTGGTCGATTGCGCGAGCTCGTGGCTACAAGAAAGGTAGTCTCGTGCGTGATCCCTACCAACTTCGCCTCAATGCATATCGAGTCTTGCTTACTCGCGGTCGAGACGGCACAGTAATTTTTGTGCCGCCGATCTCGCAGCTTGATGAGACGTGGAGCTACTTGGTGGCTTGTGGTGTTTCCGAACTAGGGTAAACAAGTTGCATGTCATCGGTGCAGCCGCAGGGGTCGATTTGGCGTGGTGACCTAAAGCGCTCCTGAGCAGGTTGTCTGCCCCGACGCAGAGACCGTCACCGCCGCACCGAGCGATCGAAGAAGTCGTCCGGCAGACCGCGCATCCCATCCGCGCAGCATCAGCCCATGACCTTCTAGCCCCTGATTCTTTCGTGAAGCCGGCGGGATTCATGTTCCGCCTGGGTATTCCGGCGCAACGTGACCGCTGAATCCGGCGAACGTGACCGGTCTGTCCGGTTGAACGTGACCGGCGAATCCGGCTGAACGTGACCGATCCGGAGCGATTTCCGGATCCGGCGGTCACGATCCCGGAACGATCGGTCACGATACCGGACGGGCCGGTCACGTTGCCGGCTGGCACTGCGTAGATCTCAACCCAGGGCACGTATCGTCCGGTCTTTTTGACCGGAGGAGCGGTGCCCGCAACGAGGATGGACCTACGCATGATCAAGGAAGCACTTCGCCTCAAGCTGGAGGCCGAGCTGTCGCACGAGCAGACGGCTCGCGCGCTGCGCATCTCCAAGGGGGTGGTGGCAAAGTACGTCGGGCTGGCCGCAGCGGCGGGACTGTCGCACTGGGACGCTGTACGCGATCTGGACGAGGCGGAACTGCAGCGGTGCCTGCTGGGCCCGGCATTGGGGCGCAGGGACGTGGTGATGCCGGACTTCGCCCGCATCCACCGCGAGCTCTCGCGCAAAGGCGTCACGCTGATGCTGCTGTGGCAAGAGTATGTTGCGGCCCACGCTGGGCAGCGCACCTGGGGCCGAACGCAGTTCTTCGAGCACTACCGCGCCCATGCCCAGTCGCTCAAGCGCTCGATGCGCCAGGTGCACCGTGCCGGGGAGAAGCTGTTCGTCGACTACGCCGGGCCGACGATTGCGCTGCGCGACGGC
>JADCHX010000025.1 GCA_020248265.1 Rhodocyclaceae bacterium | reverse complement strand
CGCACGCTCGAGCAACTCGCCGCGTTCGAGGCGCTCGCCGAGAAGAATGCGGCCAGGAACGCCCGGCCGCGCTCGGTCGATGAACTGCGCTGGGTGTTCGACCTGTACAGCGGGCACCATCGTGCGCACACGCCCGAATGGGAATGGAACACGCTGTTCGAGCAGGTGCGGGAAGACCAGGCGAAGGCGGTCAAGCTGCGCGCGCAGATCTTCGAGGCCTGCGAAGACGTCAATACGCTGGGTTGCGGTGGCGAGTTCGTCTTCGGCTATGTTGATCGCAGCGGCATGTTCCACATCAAGCTTCTGCCCGACGACCGCGATCCGGAAAAGGACCCGAAGTTCCTGCTGTCGTTCCCGCCCGGCCGCGCCACGTTCAAGATCATCGACCTGAAGCCCTTCGGTACGCGCATGCCCAGTTTCAACGAGATGGATACCGTGGCGGCGATGCGCCGCGCGGGCTTTCGTTGCCGCGTGCAGAGCGCCGAGCGCAAGGATCCGGTCGATCCGAAGCAGGCGGCCGTCGTGCGCCGGGTTCGCGCCGAGTACCAGCGCGCGCGCAAGGCGGTGCCCGACTTCGACGTGCAGTGCACGACGAACGATCGCGCGTTCTTCCCCGTCTTCAGCAAGAGCGGCGAAGACCTGCAACTGCTCGGCGGACACATCTCGCCGCGCCGGAGCAAGCTGCAGCTGGAAAATCCGGTGCTGATGATCACACCCAGCACGCTGTACCTGTCGGCGCGCCTCGACAAGAGCCGCACGCGCGGCAGCGACAGCACCGAATAGGGCGTTTCTGCACGGCTCACGCCGCCGCGGCTGGCGCCGGGACGGCGAGGGTCAGACCTGGCCGAGTGCGCGCACCAGCAGCGAGGCGCCGCTCGCAACCAGCAGGATGCACACGCCGCGGATGATCTGCTCGCGGGTCACGCGCGCATGCAGTCGACCGCCGAGCCAGAGCCCCGCAAACACCACCGGCAGCAGGGTGAGCGCAGTGAACAGCACGGCCGGCGCCAGCAGGCCGGCGACGACGAACACGACCAGCCGGACGGCGTTGCTGGTGCCCAGGACCGTCGAGATGGTCGCGCGCAGTGCCCCCTTGTCCTCGACACGGCCGGCGACATAGATCAGGTAGAAGGAACCGCCGGTGCCGAACAGCGCGCTCATCACGCCGCCGACCAGGCCGGTGGGTACCGCCCACAGACGCGACACCCTGGCGAACGCACGGTTCTTCTTCAGCGCGCCGCGCAGGCCGTAGCCGAGCACGAAGAGGCCCAGGCCGACCAGCAGCCACGGCGAGGGCAGCGACAGCAGCAGGGCGACACCGATCGCGATGCCGGCGAGCATGAACGGCATGAGCGTCATCAGTTCACGCCGATCGACCGACTTCCAGTGGCTGCCGCCGACGGTGATCGCCGCGACGATCTCGAACAGCGCGAACAGCGGCACCACGGCGGTGAGCGGCCAGACGTGCGCGATGATCGGCACGGCGATCAGCGCCGAACCGAAGCCGGAGACGCCGAAGGCGACATAGGCGACGAACACCACGCAGGCTACCAGCACGGCGGAGGCCGGGTCGGTGAACAGCGTGGAGGCGGACAGTGCGCCGAACAGTTCCTGGATCACACGCGATTGTCGCGGCACCGACCGGTGCAGGCAAGTCTCGCGCCGAGCTGACGCACGCCTTCCCGTAGAATGCGCGCATGGAACCCGTGCCCGGACTCATAGCCTGCGCGTACGCGACGCTCGCCGTCTGGGCGACGCTGCAGATCGTTCCCGATGAACTGCTCGCCGGTCGCGATCGCGCGAAATGGCTTGCGATTGCATGGCTGCTGCCGTTCATCGGCGCGATCGTGGTGGTGCGCCGGGTCAAGCATTACGGCACGGTGCTCGGTCCGCCGGCGACAGCGCCCGGCGAGACGACGGAAACGAACAGGAAGACATGAAGATGGACGCATCCCGCATTCAGGTGGCCGTGGTCGGCGGTGGCACGATGGGCCGCGACATCGCGGCGACCTTCGCCAATGCCGGCGCACACGCGCATATCGTCGAGACCTTCCCGCAGGCGCGCGCGATCATCCCCGAGCGCATCGGGCAGACCTTCGACAAGCTCGGCTCCGACGCCGCCGCACGCGGGCGCTACACCGTGCACGACGGGCTCGCAGGCGTGCCCTGGTCGTCGATCGACATCGTGATCGAGGCGGTG
Organism: Rhodocyclaceae bacterium; assembly: GCA_020248265.1. NCBI lineage: Bacteria > Pseudomonadati > Pseudomonadota > Betaproteobacteria > Rhodocyclales > Rhodocyclaceae > Rhodocyclaceae bacterium. The sequence goes on along the minus strand of JADCHX010000025.1, from coordinate 15,025 downwards.
CCGGAGCAGCTCGAACTCAAACGCACCCTGTTTCGCGAACTCGAGACGCTGGCCCGGCGCGACACGCCGCTGTGCAGCAACTCTTCGGCGATCGGCATCAGCAAGATCGGCGATGGCCTCGCCACGCGCGACCGGATGCTCAACACTCACTACTTCATGCCGGCGCATCTGGTGCCAGCCGTCGAGGTGGTGAGCTCGGAGGCGACCGACCCGAAGGTCGCCGACCATGTGTGTGCGATGCTGCGTGCGACCGGCCGCGTGCCGGTTCGCGTCAAGCGGGACATCCCCGGCTTCCTCGCCAACCGGCTGCAGCATGCGCTGTCGCGCGAGGCGTTCTGGCTGATGGAGCAGGGCTTCTGCGAGGCCGAGGACATCGACGCCGCGGTGCGCTTCGGCTTCGGTTTCCGCTACATCGCAGCCGGTCCGTGCCTGCAGCGCGACCATGCAGGCCTCGAGGTGCATGCCGCAGCGGGCGCCGAGATGTATCCGCACTTCAACAACTCGCCCGACGTGAGCACCGCGCTGACCGACCGGGTCGCGGCGAACAAGCTGGGCATGAAGACCGGCGAGGGCTTCTACCAGTGGACGCCGGAGACGATCGCCGCCGAGCGTGCGCGCTACGAGAAGACGCTGGCGGCGGCGTTCCAGATCATCAAGGCGGAACTGGACGGCCAGTCAGCCGACGGAAAGCCGGCCGATGGCCAGTGAGGCGAGCGGCGGCGCCGTGACGACCCGGGTCGTGCTGATCCGCCACGGCGAGACCGACTGGAACCGCGATCGCCGCATACAGGGGCAGACCGACACGCCGCTGTCGGCACTCGGCCGCCGGCAGGCGCTGGCGATCGGGCAGCGGCTGAAGCGCGAACGCTTCACGGCAATCTATGCCAGCGACCTGCAGCGCGCCTGGGACACCGCGCAGGCCATCGGCCAGGCGACGCTTGCCGAGCGCCCCGATGCGCCGCAGCCAGTCGCCGACCGGCGGTTGCGCGAGATGGACTTCGGCGAATGGGAGGGCAAGACCAGCGCGGAGATCGCGGCGAGCCATCCCGAAGCGCATGCGCGATCGAAGCATCGCGATGCCGACTTCCGTATCCCGGGTGGCGAGAGCTTCCGCGACCTGTACGAGCGCACGGTCGATGCGGTCACCTCGCTGGTCGACGCGCATCCCGGCGGCGCGCTCTGCGTGGTCGCACATGGCGGCATCCTCGACATGATGTATCGGCACACGCACGCGATCGCGCTCGACCAGCCGCGGGTGTTCAGCCTGTACAACGCGGCCTACAACTGCCTTGAACACGAGGGCGGCCGGTTCCGGCTCGAAGTCTGGGGCGAGGTCGCGCACCTGGATGCATTGTCGGATGCCGTCGTCACCTGACGAGGTCGTCCTGGCCCACGGCCTGTGGATGCCGGCGGCTTCGATGGCGCTGCTCGGAAACCGCCTGCGGCGGGCGGGGTTCCGTGCGCGGTCGTTCGGCTATGCCAGCGTCGCCGATGATCTGTCGACCAACGCCCGGCGACTCGCAGCGTTCGCGCTTGCCGACGACCGCAAGGGCAGGGAAGGGGATGCACCGGGCAAGCTTCACCTGGTCGGGCACAGCACCGGGGGGGCGCTGCTTCTGCGTGCGCTGGCCGACAGTCCGGCGCTGGCTGCGCGGGTTTCACGCGTGGTCCTGCTGGGGATACCCTACACGGACAGTGCTGCCGCACATTCGCTGCTCCGGTTGCCGGGCGGCCACCGGATGCTGGGGCGCTCCCTGCGCGAATGGCTGGCCACGCCGCGCCCTCGGCCCGACCCCAGGCATCAGGTCGGCGTGATCGCGGGCAGCAGGCCGCTGGGGCTGTCGAGGATGCTCATCCGCCTTAGCGGCATCAACGACGGCGCGGTGTCGCTGGAAGAAGCGCAGGTCCCCGGTGCCTGCGACACCATCCTGATGCCGGTGGCGCACAGTTCGCTGATCCTGTCCGGCCGGGTGGCAGACGAGGTGGCGGCGTTCCTGCGCAACGGGCGCTTCAGCCCGGGCGCACCGCGCGTGTGAAGCGTTCGCTGGGCCTGGTGGGGGTCGGGCTGCTGGCCGCGTTGCAGGTCGGGATGCTCGGCGGCTGCGCGACCGCAGGCTTCTATGCGCAGGCGGTGCAGGGGCATCTCGGCGTGCTCGCCCGCGCGCGTGCGATCGAGGACGTGCTGGCGGACCCGGCGACGCCAGCGGACCTGAAGGAGCGGCTTGCGCTGGTCCTGCGCATCCGCGAATTCGCCAGCCGTGAACTGGCCTTGCCCGACAACGGCAGCTATCGCAGCTACGCTGACCTGGGCCGGTCGGCGGTCGTCTGGAACGTGTTCGCTGCCTCCGAGTTCTCGGTCGAGGCGAAGCGGTGGTGTTTCCCGATCGCGGGCTGCGTCGGCTACCGGGGCTACTTCGACCGCGCGGCTGCCGACCGCTTCGCCGAGCGGGCGCAGCACGAGGAAGGCCTGCAGACCTGGGTCGGTCCGGTTCCGGCGTATTCGACGCTCGGCTGGTTCGACGACCCGGTGCTCAACACGTTCGTGCGCTGGCCCGAGGCCGAGCTTGCACGGCTGATCTTCCATGAACTGGCGCACCAGCGCGTGTACTTGCCTGGCGATACCGCGTTCAACGAGTCCTATGCCGTCGCGGTGGAACTCGAGGGCGTGCGCCGGTGGATGAAGGCCGGCGGCGACCCGGCTGCCGGTGCCGCGTATGCGCGCACGCTCGAGCGCCGGGAAGCATTCTTCGAGATCTTGCTCGCGCATCGCGGGCGCCTGGCGGCGCTGTTCCGCGAGCCGCTCGACGCCGCGGCGAAGCGCAAGAGCCGCGCGGGGCTGGACGAGCGCCTGCGCACCGAATACGCAGCGTTCCGGCAGGCATGGGGACTGCCCGCGACGGCCGATCGTCCGGCGCTGCCGTTCGACGGCTTCGACCGCTGGTTCGGCGACGGGCCCAACAATGCCCAGCTCGCGTCGGTTGCCCTGTACACCATGCACGTGCCCGCGTTCCAGCGGATGCTGGCGGAGGCGGGGGGCGACATGGCCGTGTTTCATGCCAGCGTCGCCCGGCTGGCCCTGCAGCCCGGGGACCAGCGGGCCGTACGACTGGCGACTGGCGCCCGCTGAGGGCGCAGCCCGTTTATCATCGGTATCCGTCTGGCGTGTGATCACGCCGTGCCGTCCGGATACCCTGCAGGACGGCATCCGGTCCCGGCTGCCGTCCCGGAATGGACGCAGCCGGCCTCGTCATTCCGTTTCCGACCCGCGGAGCCGCCGATGAAACTGACCTCGCACGCATTCGCCGACAACGCCCCGATCCCTTCGAGGTTCGCCTTCTGCAAGCCCGACGCGGCCACCCATGCCGGCCTGTCGGACAACCTGAGCCCTGACCTCGCCTGGGCCGACCTGCCTGCGGGCACGAAGTCGCTGGTGCTGCTGTGCTGCGACCCGGACGTGCCGAGCGAGGCGACCGACGTCAACCAGGAAGGGCGCACGATCCCGAAGTCGCTCGCGCGCATCGACTTCTTCCACTGGGTGCTGGTCGACATCCCGGCCTCGCTCGCAGGGCTGAAGGAAGGCGAGTTCAGCGACTCGGTCACCGCGAAGGGCAAGCCCGGTCCCCAGGGCCCGCACGGCACCCGGCAGGGGGTGAACGACTACACGCTCTGGTTCGGTGGCGACAAGGACATGGGCGGCGACTACCACGGCTACGACGGCCCGTGCCCACCTTGGAACGATTCGATCGTCCACCACTATGTGTTCACGCTGCATGCGCTCGATGTCGAGCGCTGCCCGGTCGAGGGCCGCTTCACCGGCGCCGACGTGCGCGCTGCGATCGCCGCGCACACGCTGGGCACCGCGTCCCTGACCGGCGTCTATTCGCTGAACCCGGCCGTGCCGGCCAAGGCCTGACGTGGCCGTCGGCGGCGGAAGCGCGATCCTCGGCGGCGCCATGCTGCCGCATGCGCCGCAGTTCGTCACCCGCCCGGCCTCGGAAGACGCGGCGACCATCGCGCGCGTGGAGGCCGCTGGTGCCCGCATCGGGGCCGAGCTCGCGGCGCTGGAACCGGACATCTGGATCACGGTGTCCAACGACCACGCGCAACAGTTCTTCCTCGACTGTGCACCACCGTTCGCGCTGCATGTCGGGGGCGAGGCAAAGGGCGATTTCGCCGGCAAGGCCTTCCGCCATCCGGTGGCAAGCGAGGTGTCGTTCGCGCTGGTGCGCGCGCTGTATCGCAGCGGGTTCGATCCGGCGTTCACAAGCACGGCCGAGGTCGACTACGCGCTGGGCATCCCGCTCGCCCACCTCGGGGTGCAGGGGCCGATCGTGCCGGTGTTCGTCAATGCCTACCTGCCCCCGCAACCGTCGATGGAACGCTGCCATGCGTTCGGCCAGGCGCTGGCCGCGGCCGTGGATTCCCTGCGCCTGAAGGCGGTAGTGGTCGCCAGCGGTGGCATGTCGCACTTCCCCGGCACCGACCGCTATGCAGAACCCGACCTGGCGTTCGACCGCGCGCTGCTCGAGCAGCTCGGCCGCGGCCAGCTGAAGTCGCTGCTCGGCCTGTCCGAGGAAACGCTGGACGCCACCGGCAACATCGAACTGCGCTGCTGGGCGGTGGCTGCAGGCCTGCTCGGCGATCGCAAGCCGGACATGGTCGAGTTCAACCCGAGCTGGCACCACAACTACGCCTCGCTCGGCTTCTGGTCGCCGCCTGCGGCTCCGGCGGGGCTGCTGCACTACCCCGAGACGCGTCCGGCGCTGGTGCCGCTCACGGCGGCGCTGCATGCGCTGGCCAACAACTCGCACGCGCGCAAGGCCTACGCCGAGGACGGCGCTGCCTTCTGCGTCCGCTTCTCGCTGCCGGACGAGCATCGCGAACTGCTGAGTGCCGGTCGCTTCCCGGCGATCGTCGCGCTCGGCGTGCATCCCCTGGTGCCGTTCCTTGCCCGTCTCGCACTCGAGCGCGAAGGCCTGATGCCTGCCGCCCCGCACTGATTTCCCTTTCCCCTGCTGCAACGGATACCCGACCATGACCCGTACCCTCGTTTCCTGGATCGACGGCAAGCTCGTCGAGCCGCGCGCCACCGATGCCGCCTTCGACCTGGTGTCGCCGATCGACGGCAAGCTGCTCTGTCGCATCGTCGAGACCGACAAGTCGACTGTCGACCTCGCAGTGAAGAGCGCCCATGCGGCCTACATGAAGCACCGGCGCAGCACGATCGCCCAGCGCGTGGCCTGGATGGAGGCGCTGGCGAAGGCCTTCGAGCAGGACAGCGCGCGCATCTCGCAGATGATCGTCGACACCATCGGCAAGCCGCGCAAGGCGGCGAACTTCGAGGCCTCGCGCGTGGGCGCCTTCCTGCGCAACACGATCGCCGAACTGCTGGCCGGTCGCGGCGAGGTGCTGCCGCTCGACTCCGCGCCCGCCGGCGCCGGCCACCTCGGCTACGCGCGTCGCGTGCCCTGCGGCGTGGTCGGCGCGATCACCCCGTTCAACGCACCGGCCAACCTGCTGGTACAGAAGCTGGCCCCGGCGCTGGCGACCGGCAACGCGATGGTGGTCAAGCCGCACCCGACCGGCATCGAGGTCGCGCTCGCCTTCGCGGAACTGGCGAAGCAGGCGGGGCTTCCCGATGGCCTGTTCAACGTCGTCACCGGCGACCGCAGCGCGGCGCTGGAACTGGTCGCCCACCCGCTGACATCGGTGATCACGCTCACCGGCGGCGTCGCCGCCGCGCGCGCGCTGTCGGCGGCGGCTGGCCCGAAGAAGTTCTGCGCCGAACTGGGTTCGAATGCGGCAAACCTGGTGCTGGCCGATGCCAACCTCGACGACGCGGCTACCAAGATCGCAGCGGCCGGCTTCGAGGCTAGCGGCCAGCAGTGCATCTCGGCGCAGCGGGTGATCGTCGAGCAGCCGGTGTTCGAGGCCTTCGTCGAGAAGTTCGTCGCCGCGGCGAAGAAACTCAAGGTGGGCGACCCGACCGACCCGTCGACCGATGTCGGCACCATGGTCAGCGTAGCGGCTGCGCAGCGCGTGATGTCGATGGTCACCGATGCCGAGGCGAAGGGCGCACGTATCGCGCTCAAGCCGACGATGGATGGTGCACTGCTTTCGCCGGCTATCATCGTCGCCGCGCCCGATGGCGCACGCGTGCTGTGCGAGGAAGCGTTCGGGCCGGTCGTGGTGGTGCAGTCTGCACGCGACCTCGACGATGCGCTGGCCCAGGCCAACGACTCCGAGTTCGGGCTCCAGGGTGCCTGCTTCACCGCCAGCCTCGATTCGGCGCTGCGCGTGGCCGACGAGTTCGACTGCGGCTCGGTCTGGATCAACGAGGCGAGCCGCTTCCGGCTCGACATGTATCCTTTCGGCGGCATGAAGGACAGCGGCTTCGGCCGCGAAGGCATCCGCTACGCGATGGAAGAGTATTCGCAGCTGAAGTTCATCGGCATGCGCACGACCCGATAGGAGATCCGCGATGACAGAACCTGTTGCAGCGGCGTTCCCGGTCGGCCTGATCGGTGGTGGCTCGATCGCGCGGGTGATCGCGCGCCGGGTGGTGGACCGCCATCCGGAGATCCGGCTCGTCGGTGCGATCGACATCGATCCCGCGCAGTCTCGGGCGCGGGGCTTCGCCGAACAGGTCCCGCTGGTCGAGACGCTGCCGGCGCTGCTCGCGCTCGGACCGAAGCTGGTGGCCGAATGCGCCGGCCATGCCGGGCTCCTGCAGTCCGGCCCTGGCGTGCTGCGGGCAGGGATCGACCTGGTGGTGGCCTCGGTGGGCGCACTGGCCGATGCATCGCTCGAGCAGGCGTTGCGCGATGCCGCGCGCGACGGCGGCGCGCGCATCCGCATCCCGTCGGGCGCGATCGGCGCGCTCGATGCCATCTCGTCGGCGCGGGTCGGCGGCCTGAAGCGCGTCACCTACACCGGCCGCAAGCCGGTGCTCGCCTGGCGGGGTACGCGGGCCGAGTCGTCGTTCGACCTCGACGGCATCCGCGAAGCGACCATGATCTTCGAAGGCAGCGCACGCGAGGCTGCACTCGCCTTTCCGCAGAACGCCAACGTCTGCGCCGCCGTTGCACTGGCCGGGGTCGGCTTCGACGACACCACGGTCCAGCTGTTTGCCGATCCGCAGGCGCGCGGCAACGAGCATCAGGTGGAAGCCGAGGGCAGCTTCGGTATCCTGCGCTACCACGTCATCGGCAATCCGCTGGAAGAGAACCCGAAGACATCCAGTCTCGCGGCCTACAGCCTGCTGCGTTGCCTGCTGGCGCCAACCGACGTGGTCAGCGTCGGCGGCTGACCCGACACATCATTCGAACAGCACTCGGCGCCGGCAATCCCGCCGGCCGAGAGTGCGCGGAGGAGCATCGATGAAGAAGATCCTGATACTGGGTGCGTCATACGGATCCCTGCTGGGCGCCAAGCTGGCGCTGGCCGGACATGCGGTGACGCTGGTCTGCCTGCGGGCCGAAGTCGAGGCGTTCAATCGCGACGGCGCCCGCGTGCGCCTGCCGATCAAGGGCCGTGAAGGCCTGGTCGAGATCGATACGCGCAAGGCGCCGGGCAAGCTGGATGCCGCCGGTCCGGCCGCGGTCGACCCGAAGCACTACGACCTGATCGCTCTCGCGATGCAGGAGCCGCAGTACCGTTCCGCCGGTGTGCGCGAACTGCTCGACGCGGTCGCGAAGTCGCGCGTGCCCTGCATGTCGATCATGAACATGCCGCCGTATCCTTACCTGAAGCGCATCCCGGGCCTCGATGCGACGAAATGCCGCGACGCCTATGCCGATGCGACCGTCTGGGATTCGTTCGACCCGGCCACGCTCACCCTGTGCAGCCCGGATGCCCAGGCTTTCCGTCCGCCGGAAGAGCCGGTCAACGTGCTGCAGGTGCGCCTGCCGACCAACTTCAAGGCCGCCCGCTTCGAATCCGATGCCGACACCGCGCTGCTGCGCGAACTCGAGGCAGGCATCGATGCGATCCGCTTCGATACGGGCGACGGTGGCGCGCCGATCGAACTGCCGGTGAAGCTGCGCGTGCACGATTCCGTGTTCGTGCCGCTCGCCAAGTGGGCGATGCTGATGGCGGGCAACTACCGCTGCATCACGCCGCAGGGCATGCGCTCGATCAAGGATTCGGTGCATTCCGACGTGGCCGCCTCGCGCGAGATGTACGAGTGGGTGTTCGGCCTGTGCCGCAACCTCGGCGCCGATGCCGGCGACCTGGTGCCGTTCGAGAAGTACGCCAATGCCGCCAACGGCCTGGGCAGCCCGTCGTCGGCTGCGCGTGCGCTGTACGGCGGGGCGCAGAACATCGAGCGCGTCGACCGGCTGGTGCAGCAGGTCGCGGCACAGCAGGGCCAGCGTTCGGCGGTGCTGGACGAGATCGTGCAGCTGGTGGATGCGAAGCTGGCGGAGAACCGCAAGGCTGCTGGCTGAGGCAGGCGACCTTCAGCCGGCTGCAGTGAAAACGGCCTGCCCTGTGCAGGCCGTTTTCTTTCCTGTCAGCCGATGGGCACGCCGCCAGCGCGCAGGTGAAGTGCGCGGCGATTACGCGATAGGTTGTCGGCCTTTGCGCCAACCGCCGGCTCGACCAACACCCGGATACTCCCCACCGGGCTGCTCGACACGTCCCGCGTGCGCCCCGGTGTCGGCATCAGCACGGTCGCTCCCTGACCCAACGGAACCGAGCTCATCCAAGGTGTGCTGCGCAATACGAACCGATCCTCGCGCCCGCGCCCGGTCGTATACAGCACCACATGGCGGGCCATCGGCGGAACCGGCAGCACAGCAGTCAAGTGCTCGCCGCGCCACAGATCGAACGCCTGCCGATAACCCACCGGCTGAGGCGCAGCCAGCGGCATCCGGTCACTGTCGAGCCATATCGCTACGGGCATGAACGCGCTCGCCTGGTCCTGCGCGCTCGGGCGCACGAAACTGTCGATGCGCAGACGCAGTCTGTGGTTGACCGACGGCGCTGGCAAGGTGAACGCCGCAAACGTGCTAAGCCCCTCGGCGAACAGGAGCACGGCGGTCGCATCGACCGAGACTTCGGCGAGTACATTGGCTTGAACCGCTGCGAACGGTAGATGCGCCACCGACGCACAACACGATGTTCGGGTGGACAGATCAGACCAGGAAGCGCCCGGCGCGGCGCACCCGCCGAGGGTGCTTGCCGAAACCATCATCACCGCAAGCGCTCGTTTGCCTCGGGAAAGCTTTGTCATGAAGGCCACTCCACGCACACGACGCTCATCGAGAGTGCCACGCCTCGTCACACCGCGCAATACGATTCAACCCCAGTGTCAGCGCGTGAGGATGCATCGGCGCCAGGCACCCCGACCACGATCGCTGCACCCTGTCCGAGGAGGCTGCCGACGGCGGCCAACGCACGCGCAAGTGGTAGTGGCATCGTTGCCTTCTACCGAGAGCATGCCAACGGCAGGTATTGGGCCTGCCGACATTCTCCGACCAAGTCCGAACGTCCGCAGGCAGTCTGTAGCAGCCAGTGGAGCCGCACTGACCGCAATGCAGCGGTTGCGGTCGGTGGCGGCTTGCCCTCGAACTTACGGTCTCGGCCCTATTGCGGTCATTCAGCCCAGCAGACCGCGCCGGCGCCAGCGACCGGTGTCCGAGGTACTGCTGACGTACCCGGTGTCGGCACTGGGCCAGAAGCGCAGGGACCAGTCGAGTGACTGCTGTTCCCTGCGCCGAACTCACGCATCCGACCCATCAGCGACATCCGCCGCCCTGAGTTTGTCGCCGCAAAGCAGTCGCTGGCCCAAGCCGCTCAAGTCCGAGCGAATCCATTAAAGGAGACGGGCCCGAGCAGAACACCCTGTAACTCCAAACGCAGCGCACGGCAACCACGCGTGTTGCGAGGGATGGCGCTCGCGCGTGCGCAAGCGCGTCCGATCGATCAGATCCTCGGACTCGCGCCGAGCGCATCGAGCTTCCCGCGATACAGCTCGACGATCCAGTCTACGAAGGCGCGCACGCGAACACTCAGGTGCCGGTTGCGCGGGTACATCACGTAGAGAGGCAGCCGACCCGCGCTCCATTCGGTGAGGATTGGCACCAGCCGCCCGGCGGCAATGTGCTCGGCCAGCACGAGTGTCCGCGGACACTGGGCAATGCCAAGGCCCGCTAAGGTGAGCGCCACATGGGTGTCGGCGTCATTGGCGCTCACCTGGTGCGAGAGCTGGCGCTCGAAAGCCTGACCATCGCGCTCGAAGTCGAAAGCGAACGTGCGGCCGGTCTTGGCCGAGAAGAAGTTGACCGCGCGATGCTGCTCCAGATCGTCGGGGCTGCGAGGGGTGCCGCACCGGGCCAGGTACTCGGGCGCGGCGCAGGTGATCAACTCGAACGCGCCCAAGGGGCGCGCGACGAGCTGTTCATCGTGCACCCGGCCACCCCGGATCACGCAGTCGACACCTTCGACGATCAGGTCTACCGGCCGATCGGAGCTGCCAAGCTCGAGCTGGATCTCCGGGTACCGCCGGAAGAACTCGGGCAGCGCCGGGGCAATCACGTGCCGCCCGGCGGCCGCCGGCACGTCCACGCGCAGGCGCCCGCGCGGCTGGATGTGCCGCTGCGCCACCTCGCCGTCGAGTTCATCGATGTCTGCGAGCACGCGCTGTACGCCTTCAAGGTAGGCCACGCCGTCGTCCGTCAGCGTGAGGCGGCGCGTCGTGCGGTGCAGCAGCTTGACCGCGAGGTGCTCCTCGAGTTGCTGCACCAGCACCGTGATACTGGCCTTGGGCCACTGCAGCTGCTCGGCGGCGCGAGTGAAGCTGCCGAGTTCGGCCACCCGGGCAAAGGCTTGGAGGGCGCGCAGACGGTCCAAGGGCGGACTCCTCTATTGATCGTCTATGGCGAACAGTGTTTTCTAGTTCGGCAAGTTTATCGATGTTCTTCAGAATAATAGACTACGCTCCATCGGTTCACGGTGAGCCGAGCCCCTTGCGGAGCCTGACCATGAACACTCCCCAGTTGTCCTTATCGTCGGATCGCCGTCGCGTCCTGTCCGCCGCTGGCCTGATGGCAGGCCTGGCCGCCGCTGGGGCCGCCCGCGCGCAAAGCGCCGGCGCCGTGGCCGCCGCCAAGCCGCTGCAGGGCAAGGCTGCGATCGTCACCGCGGCGCGCAACAACCAGGGGCGTGCCTACGCCATTGCGTTGGCCCGGCTGGGCGCGGATGTCGTGCTGCACTTCCACCGCGCCGAGACCAAGGAACAGAACGACGAGACGGTGCGCCTGGTGCGCGAGCAAGGGGCGCGCGTGACCACCGTCATCGGCGACATGGCCGACGTGAGCGTTGCCAAGGCGGTGTTCGACGCTGCGCAGAATACCTTTGGCAAGGTGGACATCGTCGTCAACACCGTCGGCTACATCGTCAAGAAGCCCTTCGCGCAGCTCACCGAAGCCGACTACGTGAGGAGCGAGCGCGCCAATGTGAAGGCGCTCTTCCATGTCTTCCAGCAAAGCGCTCAGCGGCTGGCCGAGAACGGCCGACTGATCCACATCGGCACTTCGCTCACCGCCGGCAGCGCGCCGGGTTACGCGCTGTACGCTGGAACCAAGGCGCCGTGCGAGGAGTTCACGCGCATGGTGGCGCGTGAGGTCGGCAAGCGCGGCATCACGGTCAACACCATCGCCCCGGGCCCGCTGGACAACACCTTCTTCCACGCCGCCGAGACGCCCGAGTCGGCGCGCTTCGCGGCCAACCTCGCGATCGTCGGCCGTCTGGGCAAGGAAGGCGACATCACGCCGTTGGTGACTTTCCTCGCCATGCCCGAGTCGCAATGGGTCACCGGCCAGACGCTGTGGGTCAACGGGGGCTACCTGACGCGTTGACCGCATAACGTCACGTTCACCACCTGCGGAGCACAGAGCCATGACGCACACCGTCCTTCTCACCGGCGCGGCTGGCGGCTTCGGCCGCCTGATCGCCAACACCCTGCTCGACCAGGGCCACCGGCTCGTCGCCACGATGCGCGAGCCCGACGGGCGCAACCGCGACGCCGCGCAGACGCTGGCCGCGCGCGGCGCCAGCGTGATCGCGATGGACGTGACGGACGACGCCAGCGTCGCCACGGGCGTCGCGCAGGCCAGCCAAGCGCTCGGCTCGCCCGACGTGGTGATCCACAACGCGGGCGTGGGCGTGCTCGGCCTGCAAGAGGCCTTCAGCGCCGACGACCTGAAGCGTCTGTTCGACATCAACCTCTTCGGCTTGCATCGCGTCAACCGCGCGCTGCTGCCGGCGTGGCGCACCCGTCGTTCGGGACTGATGGTCAATGTCTCGAGCCTGCTCGGTCGAGTCTCGATGCCCTTCTACGGCCCCTACAACGCCAGCAAGTGGGCGCTGGAGGCCTTGAGCGAGAACTACCGCAGCGAGCTGTCGGCCTTCGGCATCGAGGTGTGCATCGTCGAGCCTGGTGGTTACCCGACGAGCTTCATCGACCACCTGATGCGCCCCTCCGACGCTGCGCGTAGCGCGACCTATGGCGCGATGGCCGAGGCGCCGCAGCAGATGTTGCAGCACTTCGAGCAGGTACTGGCGGCGACGCCGGCGCAGAACCCACAGCGTGTGGCCGACGCTATCGCGGCGCTCGTCGGCATGCCCGCGGGCGGACGGCCGTTCCGCACGACAGTCGATGCGCTTGGGATGGGCGCTGCGGTCGAGGGCTACAACCGCGCGCTGGCCGAGCTGACCGCTGGGCTGTACAAGAACTTCGGCATCGACCACATGCTCACGCCGCAACGCGGCTGAGGCCGGCATGAGAATCCACATGGGTCACAGACTGATGCATGCCGTCGTGGTGTGCGGGTCCTTGCTGTCGGGAGGCATCGTCATGCATCAGCCTGCCCATGCGAGGGAACCGATTGCCGTCTCGCCAGCCGACCACCTCGCCATCGTCGCTGCGGTCAACGAGATCGGTCTGGCCGCGGACATGCGCGACTGGCCGCGGGTGCGCACGCAGTTCGCCGATGAGGTGCTCGTTGACTACACGTCGCTGGCCGGTGGACAGCCTGCACGCATGAACGCCAACGACCTGGTCGCGAGCTGGCGAGCGTTCCTGCCTGGTTTCACCGCCACCCAGCACCTGGTGGGCAGCCACCGGGTGAGCGTGGAGGGCAAGCGAGCAAGGGTGTTGTCCCAGTTCATCGCCACGCGCCGGCTGGCCGGCGCCACAGCCGGCGAGCTGTGGACGCTGGGCGGCCACTACCGTCACACGCTGCGCAAGACGGGCGCGGCCTGGAAGGTCGACGCCATCACGATGACCTGGACTTGGCAAACCGGTAACCCCGATCTGCCCCGCCTGGCCGGCGAAGCGGCGAAGCAGGTAAAGCAAGAGACGCTGTCCAATAAGCCCTAGTCTGGGGCCGCCTGCCAAGAAACGGTCGTTCGTGTAAGTCCGCTCCTGGCTGGGAGTGTGAGTACGGAACCGTGTCCCATAGCTGACGCTGGGCCCTCGAGCTCGTCGTGAACGTGGGTTGACCTAGGACAAGATCCTCGACAGCGCTCCGGCGCATCTTGTTTGGCCCTCAACTCGATGGGAGACCATCATGGGATCGGTAGCCAACGCAGTACATCGCGAGCCGTGGAACAAGGGCAAGATCGTGGGTCAGAAGGCCCCATTCAAGGTCAAGGACATCTGGGCACTCCGGGTGCGACTGCAGATGGAAAATCGCGTACGCGAGCTGGCCCTCTTCAACCTGGGCATCGACAGCAAGCTCCGCGGCTGTGATCTCGTCAGCCTGAAGGTTAGGGACATCTGCCACGGGGATCAGGTCGCGTCCCGCGCCATGGTTCTGCAGCACAAAACGCAGCGCCCCGTGCAATTCGAAATCACACCAGCAACCCGCGACGCGGTGCAGAAGTGGATCAAGCTGGCGGCGTTGAAGTCCGAAGACTTTCTGTTCCCGAGCCGCATCCACGACTCGCCACATCTGGGCACGCGACAGTACGCGCGGATTCTCGAAGGCTGGGTCGAGGAGCTCGGCCTCGATCCCGCCGACTACGGCACGCACTCGATGCGCCGGACCAAGGCGACGTTGATCTACCGGCGCACGAAGAACTTGCGCGCCGTGCAGTTGCTGCTGGGACATTCCAAGCTGGAATCGACCGTACGCTACCTGGGCATCGAGGTGGACGACGCTTTGGAGATCTCTGAACAGACCGAGATCTGAGCGGGGCCGCCCAGCCGTCGAAGCCGGTTGGGCGGCCGTTCGTGCCGCATGCGCGCTCTGGAAGGCAGCTTTCTGCCATAGGCACGAACCGCAACTCCCGGCCAGAAGCAGACGCTGGCCAAAGGCCGCTTCGGGTATTCAGTGTCAGCCGCAGGTTATCGCGTAGTTGCAACGGCCCCTTTAGCGATGGCAGAACACAGCATCGGAGGCACGCGGCTGACGCGGCTGATGGACCGGATCTGCTCGCTGCGGGGCCGTCCGAAGGTGATTCGGACCGACAACGGGCGGGAATTCACGGGTCGGGCGATGCTGACCTGGGCTCACCGGAACGGGGTGGCGCTGAAGCTGATCAAGCCCGGCAAGCCGAACCAGAACGCGTACGTCGAGTCGTTCAACGGGCGCCTGCGCGACGAATGCCTGAACGAGCACTGGTTCATCAGCCTGGCGCACGCCCGCGTGGAGATCGAGCGCTGGCGGCGGGAATACAACGAAGAGAGACCCAAGCGATCCCTGGGTGGGCTGCCGCCGGCAGCCTACGCGAGGCAACTGGCCGACAAGGCCCTTACAATGACCGCGGGACTCTAAACCCAACCGCTACTCAAAGCGGGGGGACGTCGAATCTTCAAGAAGTATCCGGACCGACCGATCGATCCGATGCAAGTCATGAAGCAGCGCATCGACAGCCTTGAGGGCAGGCGTCGCTATAGCCAGCGGATCGGAACCGTGGAGCCGGTGTTCGGCAACTTGCGGCACAACAAGCGCCTGAACCGGTTCACGCTGCGCGGGCTGAACAAGGTCGGAACCCAGTGGCGACTATTCTGCCTCGT